>JAEZLY010000110.1 GCA_023414985.1 Bacillota bacterium
TTCTCAACTTTAATGATATCGCCTTCCGCTACCTTGTACTGTTTTCCACCAGTTGCAATAATTGCGTACATATTGGCACCTCCTATTATCATTACTCGCCAACTATGGTGTCTGTCTGCTGATCCGTAAACGGCCAGCGATCAGAGCTTTTACCTCGTTGTGCGGCACACTAAGTTATAATAGCATAGCAGATGATGTTTGTCAATCAGATTATTTACGACGTTTTCTTTCTTCTTTTACCGGTAATCTCGTTTACAGTCAGTTCGAGAACCTCTGTCATCTTCAGCACCTGTTCGGGATAATGCTTTAGATCCTCACCGGCACGATACTGATCCATAATACTGTCCAGTGCCATCCCCTTTTTCTCCTCGGGAAGAAAGTTCATGCTTCCGTTACCGCAGACGCTTTCATATTCCATGGTGCATGTCCCATTATCGCCCATAACAAGTTTATGACCATGATCCATGGAGAAGGCAACATGATTATTCTTCCCCAGAAGCTCCAGCTTTGTTCCCTCCTTTGCTGCATGGAAATACAGCCGGAAGATTCCATCCTCATAAGATACTCCAAAATTCAGCGGTATGACATAGGGATAATCCTCCTGGTAGAAGGCCACATTACATACATCACATTGTTTCATAACCTCATAAATCTCATTCTTGTCCGTAATCTCTCTGTCACTTCTTCTCATCCAAACCTCTCCTATCTTTAACTTATCTACCGTCATTACGGCTTATATTATGAAATCACCTTCACCAGATCCTCTTCCGATAAGAAGGGCTGGAGAATCGGGTATAATTTATCGCTGTGCACCACATAGCTCACATGGCTTTCTCCCGTAAGAATCTGCATCGTACAGTTAGGAATTGTCTCGGCTATGTGTCTGGTATGCTCCTCTTTGATTAAATCCTTGCTCCCTGCCAGAACCAGCGTCGGAATGATAATCCGGTGCATCTCCTCGTCCGTGATCTGCGGCTGGGTAACCATCAACCGGTAGTTAGAGCTTCTGGTTATGTAATAAATGAACTGAAACAAATGATAATATCCCTTTTTGATTCCTGCCGGAAAAAGGTTGGCACCGCTGATAATCAGCTTAGACAGCAGCTCCGGATAGGCTGCGGCTATCATCAGACCCAGGATTCCTCCGTCGCTGAAGCCATATAATATTGGTTTTTCCAGTCCGAGCATCCTTATGAATTGTACGATATCCTCTGCCATACTGCGGTAATCAAGTTCTTTGACTCTGGTGCTTTGTCCGTGACCCCGGCTGTCAATTGCATAGACTTCATAGTCCTCCCTCAGCTGAGACACCAGGACATCAAAAATCCTGTGATCTTCACCGTTTCCGTGAAGCAGCAGGATTGGCTGCCCTTCGCCTGTTTTTTCATAGTAAAGAGTAATTCCATTCACATTTTGAAACATACAAGCTCCTCCCCGATATTCCCATATCATGATAGAAATCAAACCAAAGACTAATTAAATTTCATATGAGCGGTACAGAATTTAGTATACCTTAATATTATGTATTTTACCAGAGTAGAAATAGAACAATTTGGATTGACATATTTTTCTATGATGTCTATAATACAGATAGATCAGGAAACTACCTATTGTATTAGATTGAGCTGATAAGCTTTTTCCTGGTAATTAAAAATATAGAACTGAAAGGATGGTTTGTTTGTTAAGTGTGTCTGTAATGGAGGCCGCAACGAAATAGTTGTATGGACCGGTTACCGAAGCTCGGTGCCACCGGGGCCAGTGCGTATATGCAGCGAACTGTATGCATGCTTTCGGCATGTTTTCTTTTGTTTGCGATACGTACCGTCTACCTGCAGATTTGCTTATAACCAGAATGGATTTGATGATTCATGTCCGTGGAAGCATTGCTTTGTAGACTGCAACTTCCGCGGCCTTTTTTATGTACTTTTTTTCGTGCTTCTTTATTATTCAGTCTCATCAGGGATTAATATTCAGAACAGAAAGGAATCATCAAAATGAATATCATCGAAACAAAGCATTTATTCAAGGAATATCAGCGCTTTACCAAGGAAGCAGGTCTTCTCGGAAGTATTAAATCCTTGGTGCACAGGGAATTTGTTACGAAAACAGCTGTCTCCTCTTTTGACCTTGAGGTTGCCGAGGGTGAATTTATCGGTCTGATCGGGCCGAATGGTGCCGGAAAGACAACACTTGTCAAGATGCTGACCGGGATTATCGCTCCCACCTCCGGTGAAATCAGTGTGGCAGGCTATTATCCGAACAAGCTGGAAAATGGTTTTAAGAAGCAGTACGCCGTGGTCATGGGTCAAAAGAGTCAGCTTTTCTTCGAGCTTACTGCCTCGGACACCTTCCTGCTGTTCAAAGAATTGTATCATATTCCGGAGCAGGAATACCGTGAGAATCTGGAGTATTTTATCTCCTTATTTCAGGTCAAGGATATCCTGGATGTACCGGTCCGTACCCTGTCTCTCGGAGAGCGGATGAAGCTGGAGTTAATCGTAGCTCTACTGCACAATCCAAAGCTGCTGTTTCTGGATGAGCCAACGATTGGTCTGGATGCCGTCGCTCAGAAACAAATTCGCAGATTTCTAAAAGAAGTTAATGAAACCAGGGGGACCACCATCCTGTTGACCTCCCACTATATGGAGGATATCAAGAGTCTCTGTCGGCGCTGTATCGTCATTAATGGCGGTACCAAGCTGTATGACGGCGATACGGACACTCTTTTCTTTCAGTATCAGACACATAAGAAGATTACTCTGTCTCTGGAGCAGGAGGAAACAATCCGGCTTGACTATGACTGTACGATATTAGAGGAGGCCCCTTATAAGCTGTCCCTGCTGGTCAAAAAAGAGCAGTCCCAGGAATTATTGAAGGAAGTCTTAAGTCGCTATGCTCTAAATGATATCACCATAGAGGAAGAAGACATCGGAACTGTCGTGGAACGGATCTACTCGGATACCGGGGAGGTAACTGCATGAAGAAATACCTTGAGATCCTTAAGCTCAATTACAAGGCTCAGCTCGCCTTCCGTTTTGATATTGCAGTCAATGTCTTCTTTACAATTGCAAAGATCCTTTTCGCATATATTCTGTGGAAAGGGATTTTCGGTGACCGGAACATGGTAGCAGGCTTTACCTTTGATGGGATGCTGTCCTATTATATTATTAACTCTTTCCTGACACAGCTGGATCAATCGGATTCGATCAGCAATGAAATCAGTACAAAGATCAGAGCAGGCACCTTTTCCAAATATATGGTGGTTCCCGTGAATATTCAGGGTTATTTTATGTCACAGGCTGCCGGAGCTTCTGTTTTCTATCTGAGCTTCAATTTAGTGGCGCTCCTGCTATGGATTTTTGTCTTTGGAATACAGTTTACCTTTACTACCGACCCGCTCCTGATCATGTCCGCCTTGCTGCTGGCTCTGCTTGGTTTGATCTTTATGCTGCAGCTGAACTTCTTCTTAGGGCTGTTGACTTTAAAATTCCAGGATATTTATCTTTTCCTGATGATCAAGAATAACTTGCTGGCTTTTATTGCAGGAACGCTAATTCCGCTTGCTCTGCTTCCCGAGCAGATGATCATCATCATGCGGTATTTTCCTTTTTACTATGTCTCCTATCTTCCTTCGATGCTTCTAATCGGAAGAAGTAAAGAAGAACTTGGACCAGGCGCAGTAACGATGCTACTTTGGCTGCTATTCTTTGCAGTACTGAACAAATTAACTTATGAAAGGCTTCGCGTCAGATACGACGGGGTGGGAATATGAGTAGAAAACATAAGCAGAGTAAAAATTCCGGTTTTCATTTTATCCTGGCTCTGATCCGGATGAAGCTATCAAGAATGATGGTATTCCGACTTTCCTTCTTCGGAGCATTTTTCGTGGACGGTTCTATGTTCCTGATTCAGCTGCTGCTCT
>JAEZLY010000160.1 GCA_023414985.1 Bacillota bacterium
GATTTTTGTTTCTTATCTCAGGATATTTTGTTGCTGCCTCCTATGACAAAAAGGGTGCAGGAAAGTTTATTCGGGAACGCTTCATTCGACTTGGGATTCCGACCTTGATCTATATGCTGATTATCTCACCTTTTAATAATTATTTACTGCTAGGACATACGTGGGACAGACCGAATTTTATAAAATACTATACGGATTATGTGTTCAGTTTTAGCTTTTTAGAAGAGAGCGGGCCTTTATGGTTTGCCTTTGCATTATTGATCTTTAATTGTGTCTATGCCTTAGTCAGGCTAAGTACGAAGAGTAGGAACGCTTCAAATAAGAAAGAGCTTCCCGGTGCAGGCAAAACAATTCTACTGATTATATTAATTGCATTTGTTGCATATATGATACGATTGGTACAGCCGATTGATACCAGTATTCTGAATATGCAGATGTGCTTCTTCTCGCAGTATATTATACTATTCATTGTAGGTGTTAAGGCCGGAAGATATGACTGGTTCTCAAAGATATCATATCGAACCGGACGTCGGTGGCTACTGGCAGCATTCATTCCCGGAATTCTTCTCTGGGTGATACTGATGCTGACCGGAGGAGCGCTTGACGGAGGATTTGATTTATACAAGGGTGGTTTATATTGGCAGAGCGCTGCCTATGCCATTTGGGAGTCCTTTATCGCTGTTGCAATGTCAATCGGTCTGATTGGAGTCTTCCGAGAAAAATATAATCGCCAGTCAAAATTAACGAAGACTCTGTCCGATAATTCCTTCGGGGTATACATGTTCCATGCACCGGTCATTATCTCGGTTTCATTAGTCCTACTTCCGGTAGAGATGCACCCGCTGATCAAGTTCCTGACCGCTGCTGTACTTGGGATACCGCTTAGTTTTCTGGTATCCAATTATATCTTTAGAAAAATTCCTTATCTGAAAAAAATACTGTAGGTCCTTGATCTCTGGATGGAAGTCGGTACCCTTTCCGGTCAGGTGACTGACCTTTATTACCGGACAGGGAAGCAGGAAGACATAAAAATAGGAGAATTGTTATGATAATCAATGAATTAAGAGAGAAGCTGAAGGAATATAGAATTATCCCGATTACAGAGGATAATCTTGAAGAAGCCTTTCAGCTTATGCACTGCAACACCTATTTCTATTCGAGAACGCAGTTTCACGAGCTTACCCTGGAGGAGTGCAGAGAGGATATGACGGCCCTTCCGCCGAATACTGATATGAAACAGAAATATTATCTGGGAATCTATGAGGGAGACCAAATGATTGCCGTCCTGGATTACATAGAGGGTTATCCGGAGAAAGAGGTAGCATTTATCGGTCTGTTCATATTAAACCACGAGATACACGGAAGAGGATTGGGCAGACATCTGATCAGCACGTTCATCGAAGCAGCCAGAGATAATAGGTTTACTGAGATTAAGCTTGGTTGCTACGAGACAAATGAAATCGGTTATTCCTTCTGGAGCAGGATGGGATTTGTGAAAGAACGGGAGACCATCAGGGAAGTGGATGGTCGAGAGCTGAACCTGATTGTTATGCATATGCTATTACAGTAAGAAAATATCTAAATTAATATCAATAAAAGAATGCCGGTTAACTTAAGCTCACTCATAGGACAGCAACTCCAACAGGTGGGGGCCTG
Organism: Bacillota bacterium; assembly: GCA_023414985.1. GTDB lineage: Bacteria > Bacillota > Clostridia > Lachnospirales > Lachnospiraceae > Mobilitalea. The sequence goes on from JAEZLY010000160.1 coordinate 1,657, forward strand.
ACTTAACCGGCATTCTCTATGCTCGTTATGGCTATTGTTATAAGATAATTCTATTACTCCGGCTGTTGTTCATTGTTATGCCAGGCTTCCTGTGATACAAAGTATTCCTTCAGCCCATCCACCTCTACTGCCGGTACGTAAGCCACAGCAAACATATGCTCTCCGGTGGTTTTATAAAATGCATAGAACGGAATGACATACTTTCCGAAGATGTCTCTGCGGTAGACAATTTCGACATCATCATAATCCGAGAAGTCAACCTCTGCATTGCGGCTCATACAGACCGGGCATACATGGCCTGCAAAGATATAGCCATGGTCAAGATAATATTCGGCTTCCTTAACAGATAGCAGTCTGGTATCCTCCGAAAAAGCATCCTTAAGCTCGTATTCCGTATAATATATCCCGATCAACGGCAGCTCTTCTGTATTACCGTCATCCATGAACAGGAAATGGATGGAGCCTAAGTATCTGTTATACATAGCCTGATCCATATGATCAGAATTTTCAAAGGCCTCGACTCCTACGGATATATGCCCTTCGTCATAGTAGCCCAGATCCCGTGTGATATATTGAAATTTGCAATTGGTGCCAAAGACCTTATTGGCAAAGTCAAGTGCTCGCGTAAGCTTGTTCTCGATCGACTCATCGGATTCGCCAGGTGTAATCGTGATTTTTTCTCCGAATAATTCTAATTGTTGGATCGGGGGAGTCGGATTCCATATACGATAAGTTGTTTCGGTTACTCCATAAGAATCCGAGGTTTCAACGTTAATCTTATAATTTTCCGAGACCAGGTCGGTATTATAGTAATAATAATCGAACTGATTGGCTTGATCATTCTCTTGGGAAAGAGGGGTATCAAAATTGTCTTTCACATTTTTAATGATTTTATTTACTTTATCTTTAAAAAATGCCTCTGGATGATCTACCGGTACGGTCTGATAGACCTTTAACGCAGAAACCGCGGTATTGTCCTTGATCGGTGAGTGCATTAGGTCAGAGAGTTCCCCTGCTGCCATCGTAAAGTAAGCCTTCGTTCCGGTACCACCGGCTAAGCCTTTGCTTTGTGATAGAATATCACTTGCCGTGATCGGAGTATTACCAGGTAATGGAGCTGCTGCCTTATTCCCTATGAAATATAATGTAACGCAGCCCAGGAATAAAACGATACATGCTGCCGCTGCCAGCCGCTTTATCCATATAATATGCGAACGACCTGCATTTTCCTCAAGAGGTAAGGTGTTAACCGCTTCCTCTATGAGGTCATCCCCAATCTGATTCATTTTATCAAATAACTGTTTTCCGGTCATAGATCGTATCCTTCTTCCATCAGATAAGTCTTTAATTTATTCCTTGTTCTGAAAAGTGAAGACTTCACCTTGCTTTCGCTGACGGCAAAACGAGATGCGATTTCCTTCACGGAAGCGGCACTCCAATATCTTAATAGGAATATTCTGCGGGAATCCCGGTCGATTCCTCTAAGGAAACGATCAATCGCCAGCCCGACTTCCCCCTCTTTAAAATGGGAGTCTATCTCACCGGTACTCGGGAGACACTCTTCCAGTTCGCTAAAGGCTAATTCAAGATTTTTGTTCCGCTTCCCGGCATTGTAGTACTCATATTTATGCAGCGCAAGATTGCGGACAATTTTGCACAGATAAGGGGATAAAGGCTGGGGTTCCTTCGGAGGAATAGAATTCCAGGCTTTTAGATAGGTATCATTTTCACATTCTTCTGCATCTTCTTTACATCTTAAGATGTTAAAAGCAATCCGATTACACAGCTTTCCATATTTCAATCTGGATTCCTGAATTGCTCTCTCGGAACGCTTTAAATATAATTCAACGATTTGCCGATCCTCCACAGTATCACTCCATCCCTAGTATATTGCCTATACCTATATAACCGGAATTTAATGATTTGGTTGCATAAATCCGTTGAACCAGGCTCTTTGATTAAAATCTTTTTTCGGGGCGTGTCTTATCTGTTCCTCCGCATAGCCGATGGGTAAGAAGCAGACCAGCTCATACTCCTTCGGAACACCCAAAACATCAGCCATCTGACGTCCGATCTGATCCTCATCGGTGATATGACCCTCTATCCAACAGCTTTGATATCCCAGTGCTACAGCTGCCAGAAGCATATTTTCAATGGCAGCGGAATAATCCTGTACATGATAGCATTTATCTCTGTAGGAATAGATTTTCTGCGTTAATACACAGATCATCGCAGGAGCAGTCTCACCGATCGGCGGTTGAATCAGCTTATGTAATCGTTCCAGAAGCTTTGGATCATCCACTGCAATCAGGCCTGTGGTCTGTTTATTACAGCCGGAGGGTGCTGCGAGCCCTGCTTCCATAATCTGTTGTAAATCTTCCCTGGGGACTGATGTACTCTGAAATCTGCCGCGATAGCTTGTTCTTGCATTGATTGCTTCTAAGGTATTCATCCAACCACTCCTTCTACGATCATTTCATATAATGCCATCTCTTTACCTGTTTCCGGTACAATTTTTCCGACAATCTGAAAACCGGCATCCAGATAGATTTGTTTTACTCTTTCCTTATTCCAGCCGGTATCCAGGCGGATATACCTGATTCCACGATCACGGCATTCCTGCTTGATAGCCTCAATTACCTTTTTCGTCATGTTCTGATGGGCAAATTCCCTTCTGACACAGAATTTATGCAGATAGGCTGCTTCATATTCCGGTGCTCCCGGCCAAAAGATGCTGTCCTTCCATTGCAGTATAAAGGCGCAGACATTTACCTGATCAAACTGGCCGACACAAAATGCATCTTCCTTCACCTCATCACTTAGTAAAGCTTCTTTTGTGATACTCTCCTCAGACCATACAGGAAAGCCCTGTTCGCGCCCCCAGGCAGTTACCTCACGCATGATTTCTATCGCATGATCTACTTGATGATGTAAGATTACCATTTTTCCCATAATCCCTACCCCCTATGTTGCGATAAATTAATCGTTGTTATTACCGATTTTCCTAAGCCAGGCATTGATCTCCTCAGGTGCTACAGCACCGGCAATACATAACAGTATAAGCTGTATAGTAGTCGATGTATTTCTGTTAATATTTACAAATTCATTTTAACGTAATTCGTAAAACTTGTCAAAGAATGCAATTATTACATTTCCTCCGGACATTGAATCCCTAATAGTTCCATGGTATCTTTTATTATATACTGAGTTAAATATACCAGTAGAAGACGAGCTTCCTTCCTGTCTTTCTCGGAATTTATTATGTTGCTGTCATGATAAAATTTATTAAATGCCGCGGCCAGTTTCCATACATAACGGGCAATTATTGATGGCTCATATTTGGCTGCGGCTTCTTTGATCTTATCCGAATAGGAGGCGATTGTTCTTACTAAAGTATAACTTACATCGTCCAGCAATAGCTCAGGGTTCACCTTAAGACTACTTAAGTCAGCGTTGCATTTTCGTAAGATACTTTTGGAACGCACATAGGTATACTGTACGTAGGGGCCTGATGCACCATCGAAATTTAATACCTCTTCCCATGAAAAGCTTACATTTTTGATGCGTTGGTTGAATAGATCATGAAATATGATAGCTCCTACCCCTATCATTTCCGCAATCTGTTCTTTGTTCGCTAACTGCGGATTTTTCTGTGATATTAATTGGTAAGATCGCTGTATCGATTCCTTAAGAATATCTTCTGCAAAGATAATGTTTCCTGTTCGGGTCGACAGCTTTTCCCCCTCAATACTTACCAAGCCATACGGAACATGGACTAAACCTTTGGAACATTCATAACCCATAAGCTCAATTACTTTAAATACCTGGGTAAAGTGCATTTGCTGCTCCATACCGGTAATATAGATACACTTTTCAAAATTGAATGTGCTCTTTCGATATAATATTGCAGCAATATCTCTCGAGGGGTAGATGGAACTACCATCACTTTTTGTGATCAGGCAAGGTGGTAATTGATAGGAAGCAAGGTTCACAATGTTGGCTCCCTGACTATTCTCAAGCAATCCTTTTCCCTCAAGTTCAGTTACAAGGGCAGGGATTTTATCCATGTAAAAGCTTTCTCCTAAGCAATAATCGAATTCTACTCCTAATAGTTTATAGACTCTGTCAAATTCTTTCAGACTGATTTCCTTAAACCACTTCCAGATAGAAAGAGCTTCTTCATCCCCTTGTTCCATTCTGCAAAACCATATGCGTGCTTCATCCATTAGTAGGGGATCGATTTTTGCTTGCTGATTAAATAAGACATATATTCGCATTAATTCTTCTATACCTTTGTTTTCAATCAGTTCTGCCGAACTCCATTTTTTATATGCGACTATTAATTTTCCAAACTGGGTTCCCCAGTCTCCGATATGATTAATGCGTATTACGTGATAACCGAGCTTACGATAGATTTTATATAGTGAATTTCCGATTATCGTTGTACGCAGATGACCGACATGAAAGTTCTTAGCAATATTAGGGGAGGAGTAATCCATGCAGATTACTTTACCGGCACCTTCTGTACATAGGCTGATATCAGGAGCCAGAGCATTGTTTAGTATGAATTTCACATAATTACTTTTGTTTAGATAAATATTTAGGTAACCGTTTACACTTTGTAAATCAGATAATATCGATTTATCCATACCGATTTCGAGAGCACACTTTAATTGGTCTGCAATAAGCATAGGTGACTTTTTTAACTTCTTAGAGAGTGAAAAGCATGGGAGAGAATAGTCACCCATAGTCAAATCGGTTGGTTGTTCCAGCAAAGACTCAATTTCATTTTCGGAACATTCGTCCAGACACTGGTTTAGCATGTTACTAATGATTTTTTTCATTGTAATACCTCCGTTTTTAGATAAAAAAAGAACCGCAAAAGATTTAGAAAATCTAATACGGTTCTGCTTTATAGATATTATACAGCACCGCATAGAAACAAGACATAAGGCTCTTGTAACTATACGGATAAATTACCTCCATAATTACAAGAGTTTATATCTGAATCTACGTCTTAAGCTGTTGATCACAGTTGCTGTCATAATATCTTCCTTTCAAATTATTGTTAGTAGAGTAGCATAATCCTTAACATTAGTCAATCAAAAATATTTACCCGACACCATAAGCAGCTGAGTAGGTGCCATTCTTATTTTTCCTGACGTTCCACTGATCCAGATGGGTAGCGGTTGCTTTTTCGTAGGGTATGAAGGATGTAATCTTATATACAGTAACCACGTCATTCGCCTGCAGATCTGATTTCACTGCATTCAGGAAGAAGGCTGAGATGACATGACCCTTTAAGAAGCATTCATATCGAATAGCTCCGACAGGGGAGTAGGTGTTGATTCTGACGGCAGAAATACCGATGATGAAAACCATGCTAATAAGGATAAGTATAACCTTTCTTTTACGAAGCATATGTTTCTCCCATGACTTTTCAATCGTATTGTTTATAGGGACCATTATTTCTTGAAGATCAGTTTTCCAATCTCCGCTGTCTCTTCAGTAATGTTTCTTAATTCCTGAATTGAGTCTTCAATTTCTTCACTGATGACAGAATTCTTTACGATTTGAAGCAACCGGTTACTGCAATTATCTGGTTTGTAGGTAAATGCTTTGATATATTGCTCACTTCTTTTTCGACTTGGAAGATAAGTGAAGTTTGCTGCAAAAAGTGCCTGCAGTAAATGATCCAAAGAATTCTCTAACACGTTGTGGTAAAACAGAATTTCCTTCCTCAGTGTTACTCTGCCTAAATCCTCATCATCCAGGACGCGGGAAATATGATAATGAAATAACTTCTCAAACAGTTCTTTGGGATGCTTTTTCACCTTTTCTTTTAAAGCTGTCCATTCGTCATTGCTTTCATATAAAATGTTGATACCTTCCACACTGCTTAACCTTCCCGTTGGATAGAAGCCGCCATCCCGGTCAAGATGCTTACCCTGCAAAACCTCCCCCAGATACTGCTCCATCTCCTCAATCGTAAAGTACATGAACATAACGTCAATTCCATCAATCAGTAATATGTCGCCATATCCCCACATTCCGCCATTGCATACATTCATCCTGCATTCCGAATAGTCTTTGGAATATTTTTGATAAACCTGTTTTCTTTCTTCCTCTGAAGGAATAGCGGTGCATAGAACAAACAGATCAATATCACTGTTCCCGCGGATCAATTCCGCATTGATATCACCGGTTTGTCCGATCCCCTTGATTTTATCATTCATGGACAAATCGTACACGAGATTGTCCTTTATAACTGTAACATTCATTTTCCGACCCCCTGTTTTTTGTATAACCGGTCCTCTGATTTAAAATAGTATATCAACTATTTTATCCGTGTGAATATTATACATTTCCTGAATAAGGAAGTCAATTGAAGCAGGATTAATGGGCAGATAACAGTTTTAATCCGATGATGCCGATTAAAATAAGACCGACGCAGAAGATCTGCGGAATAGTAATTGTCTCATGAAATAAGATGATGCCGAAAATCAAGGTTCCGACTGTCCCAATTCCGGTCCATACGGCATAGGCAGTTCCAAGCGGAAGGTGCTTTAATGACAGGGATAACAGGTAAAAGCTAATGATCATTCCCAGGACTGTCAGGATACTAGGGAACAGTTTCGTGAAGCCCTGAGAATACTTTAGGCATAACGCCCAAAAGGTCTCAAAAAGACCGGCAAATATTAAGATAATCCATTGCATAAAATCATTTCCTTTCTTTATTAAGTCATAAATTTGAGCCAAAAAAATACATCATCTCTTATCCCTTCAAAGGCCTAACGGAATAAGAAATAATGTATGGATAACATTACTCGGCAGCAATGTTGATACATGATTTATTTCAATATTTTTTGAGTATATATTAATCTTCTATTTAAGTCAATCAAATTTATAATTTAGTCGATAATGATACAAATTCATAATTTACTCGATCATGATACACGTAAAGAGATAGATCTAATCCCTTAGTTTACCCAGAGCCCGTGCTGATTACAGTAAAAATAGATTTTTCCCCCGTACATTCTCGGGAACCTCACCTCGCCACTTTGCTCCGGATACAGCTTAATAAAAAGAACTCTGTCACTGGCCACATAAGCGATAAAGCTGATGTAATGAGATTTGGTCATTTCGTGGGAGAAGGTGATATAATAATCATCTTCAACAACTTCGACGGTAAGGTGATGGCCTTCCTCACTCGGTTTTACAGCCATTGCAGATAATTTGCGTCCACAGCAGGAGAACTCGGCTTCTCCTGTGGAGGTAATGACATTTCCGCAGGTTGGGCAGATATAGAACTGGATTTTTTTCATGTTTCCTCCGTCTGTATCATTGGGATTCAAATCTCCCAACAGTATCTGTTCAATATTTATTTTTAAGATCTCCGAAAGCTCATGCAGCAGGGAAACATCAGGACATCCTAAGCCTCGTTCCCATTTTGAAATGGTTTTATCGCTGATATTCATGGCGTCAGCCAGCTGCTTCTGTGTGAGCCCCTTTTCCTTGCGCAGGCTAAATATCAATTTTCCGACTTTATTACAATCCATAATACTAACCTCCATATAATAAAATATCCGCAAAGGGCTGATAGTTCAATCAACGCTCCGTAGAGTAATGGTGAAAATTAATCAATGACAGAGCAGTAGTAGCTGATCTATGTTAACTCTTCAATTGCTTTATCCAGAAAAATGATCCCATCTAAATGTTCAATTTCATGACAGAAGCATTTGGCCATTTCATTTTCCCCGGTAATCAGTACTTCTTCCCCGTTCTCATTAAGGGCTTGTATTGTTACGCTTTGTGGACGTTTTGTTTTCACGATACGGTTGGGAAAGCTTAAGCATCCTTCAATACATTCCTGCTCACCGCTACGTCCGATGATTTTGGGGTTTACCAGTTTGAGAGAGTAATCTAAATAGTCTATTACAACCAGTCTCTTTAAAATTCCCACCTGATTAGCAGCCAGGGCTGCACCATTCTCGGTTTGGTGCAGGGTTTCCATCATGTCATCAAGGATTTGCCGGATTTTATGATCTATGATCTGAACCTCTTTGCATTTTTTACGAAGGATATCATCATTTTCAAATCGCAATTGTCTAACAGCCATCGGCGCACCTCCTGCTGCTTTCAGCTCTTGACTTTCGTAAGCTCTCATCAAATACAAAAACATCTTCAATAGAGCATCCAAAGACATTTGATATATCATAGGCAAGCCAAATGGATGGCTCAAACTTCTCTGTCTCAATTGCATTAATGGCTTGCCTTGAAGTCCCAACCAGTTCCCCTAATTGTTCCTGAGTTAGTCCTTTTTGTTCTCTTAGTTCTCTGATTCTGTTTTTCATATTGATCACCCTTCTGTAATGTTTACCTTACATCGATTATAACATGATATATATGTAATGTAAACCTTACATTATATATATTCGATACCTGGAATTGAGAAGAGAGTAGTAGTTATGAAATTTATCGCTCTTTCAGAAAATGTACTACCCTCACCTTGCCATCCATCTCTGAGCCAACGATTTGAAATCCGCATTTCTTCGTATAGAAATGAATGTTTTCCTCTTTGTCAGCAGGTGTTACTAAGGTTATTTTTCTCCAATCCGAATAGAAATCCAAAATATATTGAAAAGCCAGCGAACCAATGCCTTTTCCCTGATACGGAGGAATGACGCAAAGACATCCGAGATAATATTCACCATTTCCCTTGTCTTGAACAGAGATAGCTCCAATGGGGATATCTTCATCATAAATAATTAGCTTCGGGTATTTCTCGATTGATTTTTCCATGGCTTCTCTTGTCCTGCCATAAGCAGGGCATTCACCGTATTTTATATAATCCTCATAGAAGGCATCATTATATATTCCGATTAATAGGTCGGCATCTTCCTTTTGTGCTTTGATATATTTTATATTCATTTCATCCTCCATTAAGATACCTTTATTCCTCAAATTCTCCAGCCTCAGGAGTATACGCACCGGTTACTTCGATTATATTTCCGTCAGGGTCTGTGAATTGAAAGTAATAATAAGGACTTACATTACAGACATATTTTATCCCGGATAAATGATCTGTTATTCCTAATTCCTCAATACGCTCATATTCACTAAGTAAGTCCTCAACCCAGAAATTCAATACAAACTTATGCGAATTGGGTGAGAGAGCGATGGCCTTCAAATCATCAAAGTATGCGGAATATTCACCCTTATGGATTACTTTATCCGGATTATCCGTATCAAAATGGCCGTTCATGAGAGCAAGGCAATTTCCTTCAAAATCAAACATTGCGAAACGGTTCATATTACGCTTGGTAACAGGAATTTGAAGTATTTCTTCATAAAAGTGAATCGACTTTTCAAAATCATTCACAATGAGATAGATGGATCCTAAATGCATATTATACCTCCGCATTCCATTCACGAATAAATTCCGCTAAATAATTTTCCATAAAAGCGTGACGCTGCTCAGCCAGAGCTTTGGCAGTCTCGGTATTAATTAAATCCTTGAGCTTCAGCAGCTTTTCATAAAAATGGTTAACGCTGTTGCTGGTATGCTTCAGATACTCCTCAGCAGTCATGGAACTCAACGGCTTTTCGTTAGGCTCATAGATGGGGCGCCCCTTATGCCCACCGTAAGCAAAGGTTCTTGCTATACCGATTGCTCCTATTGCATCTAATCGGTCGGCATCCTGAACGATTTTCCCTTCGAGGCTGGTAGGAGCTGCGGACTCATCGCCTTTATAGGAGACAGATCGGATGATCTCATCTATTTGGGATATCAACGTCTCGTCTATGTTATTATCCATCAGAAATTTCCTGGCGTTCTCCAGCTGATCACTGGTTGTAAATAATTTTCTGTCATCTACATCGTGCAGCAGTGCGGCAAGCTTAATCAGAAGAAGGTTACCACCTTCTTGTTCGGCGATGTGGACTGCATTATGATAGACCCGGACACTATGATAATAATCATGTCCGCTGTAATCCTCCTTAAAAATATCTTTGATATACCGTAAAGCATTTTCTATGATTAGGTTTTCGTTTATCATATCTATTGTGCTCCGTTCTTTTCTTATTGGTTGAATGCAGATTGAGTTCTGCAATCTGGTTAATTACGATATTGTAAATAGTCAATAAATTTCTTTACCGCTAAGGAAGCATTTTTCTTATCGCGAAAAGCTATCCCGATATTCCGGTATGCCGGTACATCAAGTTCCTTTGTCACAATACGATAGGGAATTCGCTTTAGAATTAATTCCGGCAAAATACTGATTCCAAGTCCGCTTTCCACCATAGACATTATCGCATAATCATCCCAGGTTGTGAAATGAATCTTTGGTGATAAATGATTACGTTCAAAAATCTCTGAGATCTCGGCTTTTTCACCCTTTTCCAAAAGCATAAAGGGCTCATCACATAGGGCAGTGGCAGGGAACCGGATACAATCTGCCAAGGGATGATTTTCCGGTAGGATAGCAAGTAATTTGTCCTGTTCTAAAAAAGTCGTTTCTAAATCCGGGTGAGCAGGTAGCCGTAAGAAGCCGCAGTCAACGCGACCATCCAAAATCCATCCTTCAATCTCTGTATAATCTCCCAATAGAAGCTCGTAATCAATATTAGGGAAGTCCTTTTGAAATACTTTAATAATATTTGGGAGCCAATGAGTCGCTACGCTGGAAAAGGTACCGATCCGAATTAGGCCGGACTCAAGTCCATTTAGCTCGTCTACCTGCATTTGAAGCTTAAGAAATTCATTACAGACGTTTTTGGCATATGGGAGCAGCTTAACACCATCCGATGTCAAGCGTACACCGTTCCGTCCCCGCTCCAGTAATGATATCTTCCATTCCTTTTCCAAGTCATTTATCATACGGCTAATACCGGATTGGGAATAGGATAAAGCTTCAGCGGCTTTTGTAAAGCTGCCGCACTCTACAGTCTTCACAAATGCCATATACTTTTGGATATTCGCATCCATCTTTTCACCTCATGTATCTGAAATTGTAATAAAAACCATGATAAACATTCGTTTTTCATATTCATATAATAATGATACGATATGAACTGGAATAATTCTAGTATTTTTATAGAAAATTAAACCTGTTCAGGAGAAATGGTACATGAAAAAAGCTTATTTTAAATACATATTTGCTCTATTGCTATTTGGATCCAATGGTATTGTGGCCAGTAATATTTCGCTTTCCAGCTATGAGATAGTATTCTTGAGAACAATGATAGGAAGTGTTTTGCTGATTCTTATTTTCCTTTTCACCAAGAGGAGGCTGACAATCTTTCAGCACAAAGGTCAGTTTCTGTTACTTTCCATATCGGGAATGGCACTGGGGATTAGCTGGATATTTCTCTATGAAGCATATCAACTGATTGGTGTCAGTATAGCGTCCTTGGCTTATTACTGCGGACCCGTTATCATCATGGTTCTTTCCCCCTTGTTATTTCATGAACGGCTTACTTTCTCAAAAGTGATTGGGTTTCTTACAGTACTGGTCGGTATATGCTTAGTCAATGGGCAGATCATTGAGTCAGGTGCCAATAGCCGGGGCTTGATCTGCGGTGCCGTATCCGCAGCTATGTATGCTGTTATGGTCATCTTCAATAAAAAAGCAAAGGACATTACAGGACTTGAAAATTCTATGTTACAATTATTTACCAGCTTTCTTACAGTGGCCGTCTATGTAATCAGCAAGCAGGGGATTATCATACATATAGCAGCTTCGGATATCATTCCTGTGCTGGTTTTAGGTATTCTTAATACCGGTATTGGTTGCTATTTTTACTTTTCATCGATTGATCATCTCTCTGCGCAGACAGTAGCGATTTGTGGTTATCTGGAACCGTTATCGGCTGTAGGCTTCTCTATTCTGATTTTAGGAGAAGACATGTCTGTGACGCAGTTTATTGGTGCAGTATTAATACTCAGTGGTGCAATCTTTGGAGAAGTGTTTAATATAGCAACAATGCAAAAAAAGAAAAGAGCAATACTGGAAGCTGATACAGAATAAAAGAGGAGGTTCATCCAAACGGATGAACCTCCTCTTTGTTTAAGAAAGTTCTATCAAGCTAAAAATACTTATTATAAGGCTCGTGCGGGATCGGCTTTTCTAACCCGACAACTCTTGGCCACAGACCGGTGTCCGCAATGATAAAACCCATAATCATACCCATGTGGCTATGTAAATGGCGATACTGTGATAAGATCAACGTAAATCTTGTATATTCGCAATTCTCCGGCATCAGAAGCAGGTCATCGTCATCTGTAGTATATAGATACTTCTTTGTTTTTTCTTTTATCCGAGAGTAATAATCCCTTATTTGATCACGAGATAATTCCTTATCTGAAATGACATCGAGATTGTTAAGATCCTTTTCATGAACCGAGGGCTCTTTGTATTTGTTATCTCTCGGATTGATAAACCATAAATCCAGGGAATGAAGCATGTGATAAATATGTTTCCACATCGGCATCGCACAGTAACACTTATCCCACAGATCATCCGGAACACAATCCATTACATTATTCACTTCCCATAGAGCTCTTTCCGTTAGCTCTTGAATGATATCCATATATGAATTTTGTTTGATAATTAAGGCCTCCTCTCTATTTCTTATGAGCCAGGTATAAGACACATTGATATGCCCGAACAATTTTACCGCCAAACTTGTTCGCATGTTCTTGGATTTCCTTTCGTGCCATTTCCTTTATCTCATCAGACAGTTGTACAAAGTGATTACCGGTCAGAACAAACCCATAATATTCATCCGCAGTATATTCCTGCATCCACAGGTGCTTATATATTATATATATAATCTTCAGCTCTCATTAATAGATCATATTTAAATTTACTAAAGTATAATTTTCCTAAAATAGGAAGTCAAGCAATCTTTTGGGGAGAATATTGGTCAGCAGAATACAATAATTCGGGAACAGGTTTGACATATCAATAAGAGATGACTATGATTACTATAATAGATATTAATGGATACTTAGTTATAATCTTACTGCAAGTACAAATGGCTGAAGGAAAGGAAATTGATCGCATGAAAAGAATTTTAGTAACATTACCGGTGACAGAGCAACACAAGAGACGCTTGGAGGAAACTGTTACAGATTGCAGCTTTGTATATGTTCCATTATCAAAAGTAACCATTGATATGGTACAGAATTCTGAGATCATTGTGGGCAATGTACCTGCTTCTTATATTAATTCATCTGGCACCTTGGAATTACTTCAGCTGAATTCTGCCGGAGCAGATGCCTACATTCTGCCGGGTGTTCTGTCCTCCAATACGATACTGACGAATGCCACGGGAGCGTATGGGAAAGCAGTGGCTGAGCATATGTTCGGAATGATGCTGTGTCTGCAGAAAAAACTACACTTGTATCGGGACGATAGAATGAACGGTGAATGGAACGACTATGGAACGGTTACATCCATTTCCGATGCAACGGTAACAGTTATCGGACTAGGCGATATTGGATTATATTTTGCTCAAATGGCAAAAGCCCTGGGAGCATATGTGATCGGAATAAAGCGTCGGAAAAGCGATTGTCCGAAGCAAGCAGATGAACTACACTTGATAGAAGAAATTGATGAAATCATTCCCAGATCTGATGTCATTGTCTCCTTTCTTCCCAATACTCCGGCTACCTATCATCTTTATAATACGGAGTTTTTCTCCAAAATGAAAGAGACAGGTATCTTTTTAAACGGTGGAAGAGGAAGTGCAGTGGATCAGGATGCATTATTAGCAGCAATACGAAAGAGTGAGATTTATGCTGCAGGTTTGGATGTAACTGACCCGGAGCCGCTCCCCAAAGAACATCCTTTATGGAAAGAAAAAAATGCAATGATCACTCCGCATGTATCAGGTGCGTATCATTTACCTGAAACCTTGGATAAGATTGTAGAAATTGCGGCTACCAATATTGAGAATTACCTTACCGGTAAAGAACTTAGGAATATCATTGATTTTGAAACGGGGTATTGCAAATAATTATATTGTGCTTTTCCGATCAGACAATTTACTCCATAAATAAACGGCATATATGATCATTATAAGAGTTTGTACTAGAATGATAATTACCTCTGTTATTCCATTAACCAATGAAATCCAATTCACAAAGTCATATATGGTATGCCAGATTATCACAAGAACAATACTCTTCGTTAATAAGACTATTTCGGATGCAATGATGCCAAATAGAAATGCATTGATTATGGTAAGCGCAGTCATGACGGTTCCTATGCCTGAGAATGCCTGAGAAGCATGTATTACCGCAAAGAATGCAGCAGATATGATTACGGTTTGCTTTAACGAAAAACAAGATATTAGTTTATGTAGGATAATTCTCCTGAAGTATATTTCTTCTGACAAACCAATTGTTACCGTAAAAAAGATTAATGCAAGGATAACAGGAACATCATTGTTGATGCCCTCAAAAAGGAACCCTGCCTTTGCTGCCATTAACGGAACAAAATATAATATTGTTTTAAAACTGCCTTTTTTTATTCCTGTAAATCCGATTTGACTTAATCTCATGTTTGTAATCAACATAAATAGTGCAGGTACTGTAATTGACAGCATCATAAAAATACCTTGTATCCAATAAGTCTTCAAGGGATTCAAATCACGAATGGCTACAATCATACCGGATGTAACAGGAAAAATCATCAAAACGATTGAAAATAGTAAGGCACTGAATAACGCTCGTAATTTAGTGTTTTTCTTTTTATTGTCTGGCATATAAATCTCCTGAATTTATTGAAAGAAATCCCACTGTTTTATTTGATCCCCTTCATACCAACTCATCACCTGGTTGTAGAAAAGTTTGTAATCAAGTGAAGATTTGCTGTTAGTAGTGGTATGGCATTTAATTAAATTAACATTTGATGATTTTTGCTCATGTATATTTAAACTTCCTTCAAATTGAGCCAAAGGCAAAAGTGAATTTAATTCTCTTGTAGTTAGTCCTTGATTATTATACCAATCCGACCCAAAATCAGATTTTTTATCATTAAGATACCAATTAATAATTGATTGCTTATCTTCTGAAGCAGCATTCACACTTTTACCATCTTGTAATATACTCACATTAACTGAGGTAGTGTCTGGTTCATCAGAATTAGTATTTTCATAACTGATCTGAAAAAGATTTTCTTCTGCGATATCAAACAAATCGGAACAGTTATAACTATTAATCTCTATTTCAGACCCTGCTGAATTATGTAAGCCATAAGGATAGTATCGAGTATACCATACTTTTTCTCCTTTTGTGTTGAGCGTCGTGCCAACAAATACAGAAATATTCATTTTATCATTATTAAGCTGTACAACTTTTTCGTTCATAAATGTTATGCCATTTCGATAAGCTTGACTGCCCTCTGCAATAGATATGTCAAATAATTCAGGTACTCCATCAAAATTTAAATCGATCAGCAAAAGATAAGGATCATATTGAGATTCGTTATCCACAATATAATCATAATAAGCTTTCATCCAGGTTTCATCTGCTTTTGTCGTTGAGGCTTTTCCACCTTGAACAGGAGTCGGTATGGGGGTTGCAGTGGCAGCAGGAGTAGGGCTTTTTTCGGCTTTATTACATCCTGTTATGGAGAATATGATTAGCATTATAAAACAAATTACAATAATCGATTTGTATCTCATATTTATCATACATATCCCTCTCGTACATTAAGAATATAATTTCTTCTTAGAATTTATAAATCAATTCTATATAAATCTAATTTATAATTTGTTGATTGTCAATTTCAAATACCAATTTTTACATATACAATCTGAATATGGAACAAGAGAGCCTGAACATTATGAATGAAATAGAATAAAAAAAGTAGATCATCCTCCGATGATCTACTTCTGATTTATGTAACGATTTATGAAATACGCCCTTCATTCGTCTCAACTTTATTCACAAAGTCTATATTGTAACGCACAGCACCATGGTCTTTAATTACAGTACAGTTCGTGATGCGGATTGCCAAAATACAGCAATTCTGATCATTCTCATTGTTCGCATCGTCGTACCATAAAGCAAATGCCTTACGAAGTTTAATCCTCAATTCTGCGTTTTTCGGGTCTAAAACCCAACCGAGGTTATCCCCTATCCCGTTACCGGAAAACCACTCGGAGCAAACCGTAAATGCAACTTCCGGGTTGTACGTTATTTGTTGCATTTTAGTTGATTTTGCCCAAGTAACAATATAAAACACTCCGTCTTCATAATAAGCATCCACATCACGGACATAAGGACGGGGTTTACCGTCAGCGTTCGGTTCAAGCGCGATAGTTGCAAGGGAGATCAGATTGTCTTTACTGTTGCCGCACCTTTCTTCAATTAACTTTAATCCTTCTTCGTACTTACTCATTTATACTTCCTCCTAAATTATTATTTTCTCTTTTTTTGAATGGAATCCACATTTCCATATACGCCATTTCGAACGAATTTTGATAATATATCTCCGGAAAAAATCCGTCCGCAATCAAACCATGTTCCTTAAGCCAAAATCGCGTAAATTTCATCATCTTGCCTAAAGAAGCCGATAACTGTTTAAAGTTTTCCGCCTCAAACCCGCAAACGATATATTCCCTCGCAGGCAGTTGCCAGCTTGCAAAACGGGAATCTACCGCGTCCGATTCCACCTCAGCACCGGCAAAATAAGTGGAATAACCTTCCGGTGCATCACCGTGATATGTAACACTAAGCCAGCGACCACCGGGTATGCACAGAATATCTTTGCGGACGTCCAGAAACCTCTGCCAAATAGCAGCAGGTTCTGATACTTCAGTCCTTTCTCCGAGCATTTTACCACTCTGGAAGTGCCAAAAATCCTTGACTCCGAGAAAGCTGATCGGTTCGTTAAGATATATGCGGTTATATTCCAGTACCAATCCGTCGCTTATTATCGGTACACCCTCGTCAACCATAACATAGCTCAACAATAAATCAGGCTTATCAAAATGGTTTAAAACGACTGGCTTGTCCCGGTATTGCGCAGGGGTGATAGCGTAAGCTTCCTTAAACGCCCGAGTAAAGGTTTCATGGCTATCGAAACCATATCGCATCGCAACATCAAGAATACGGTTTTGTTTTTCGAGAAGCGCGTCGCAGGCTCTGGCCAACCTACGCAGTTTAATATATTCCCGTACCGGCTTTTTGACCAGACGCGTGAATAATCGCTGATAATAGAATAATGAAAGTGAGGAAATCTCCGCCAATTCTTCTGTTTTGATTTCTTCGCCGATATGTTCCTCAATATGGTTCAGTGTTTTCTGTATCGCTTCCCATGCATGCATATAGATCCCCTCGTAAAAAGCATAACATAAATAATGGACAGGCGCTTGACTGTGTCTGCTCTTTTTTAAAAAAAATACAAAATATTCATTAATTGATACGCTATATATAAGGCACAACGATATAATAACATAAATACCAGAATATTACACCTAAACAAAAATAAGGCCTTCCGAAATCCGGAAAACACTTATTTTGATTTGTAAGGTGATATGGGATGAACTGGGATTTGCGAAAAATTTAGAGACATTAATTTGTTTTGTAAAGATTAACTGTATTTTTATCTTGATTGTATTTTTTTCTTGTTAATTATGTCACTTTAGATTTATAATATTACCAAATATTACAAAATATATTACAGGAGGGATTTGTATGAAAAAGGTTCTTTCAGCAATACTAGCCATCGCTATAATAGTTACACTTATGCCATTGTCGGCAACAGCGGAGGGTGCCACAGCAACAAAAAAGCTGACATATTCCGACGCTGAGCTTGCGAGGGCGGTTAAACTCGGTTTTGGTTCTTACAAATCAAGTAATCCAACTGTGACGTACACAGAGTTTATGACAATGCTAGACAAGGCTGTCGAACTTACTGACAAAAGTAAACTCGCAACTTGGAAGAAGAAATATTCCGATGCGAGGAAATCTAAAAAAACAATTAATCGAGGTAACGCGATTATTGGAGTGTTTGCGGCGGCTGAAACTCTTGGCGGTGAGGTTTATTCCCGCAACTGTGAGGATAAAGGACAGGGATCTTATAGCGGAGAATGGACGGTAGAAAAATTTTGGGGTAATGTATCACGTATTCCTGTCGGGTTTGAAATTTTTACGAAAGATTATAGTCCCGATAGAGGTAATTTTCTTGACTGGGCAAGTCATTATGTAACATCTAGAGCTTCTGCCATAACCGAAAAGACGATTTTCGAATATAAAGAAGGCGAAAAATATATTGCCGCAGATGAAAATCTGAAGTACCAAGAAGCACTAACGGCAGCTTTACGTCTATATGAATCTTCACCGACTGATCATATTGTAGGTAACGATAAAAAATCTGTTGAAATCCTATCTCTCGCTGATAAACGCAGAGACAAAATTATTAATAGCGAAACTACGATTACAAAAAGCAATACATTCATTCAAGGAAAAACATATACCGGAACAGCTTATTATATTGCAAAGAACGGTAATGATTCTAATGATGGTATGTCACCTGAAACTGCATGGGCAACCATAAGCAAGGTCAATTCTGCAGAACTAAAATATGGTGATGTGGTATTCTTCAAGCGCGGAGATCTATGGCGTGGTGGTGATCAGGTTTGGGGACAACAGGGCGTTACCTATTCAGCATATGGATCAGGTCCTAAACCCATTATCAGCGGTTCAGTAGCAGAGAACGCGGCAGCTCCTGACAAGTGGAAATTATTTTACGAAGGTAAAAATGGTAAAAAAATATGGGTTTACTATCGCGACCTACTAAATTGTTCGGGTATATTTTTTAATGGGGGGAAGAGTTGGGCAAACGAGATAGCTGTACCAATCTGGAATGGTAAGGAATATGTTACCAGAGCAGGCAAGAGGTTTGATGTGAAAACAGGACTTACTCAGAATCTTGATTATTTTTCATGTCTTGATTTATCTAAAATTGACCCATTTAACGGGATAGCCGGCACCGGAGTTACAGGCCCGCTGTATCTTCGATGTGATAAAGGCAATCCAGGTGATTTATACGGTAAGATAGACTTCTCTCTTGATGGTACTGGCTTATCACCTGTAGATCATAATGGCAAGGATGTGACTGTTGATAATATAAAATTTGAATTTTTTGGTTCGTTGGGAGTGTCTTGCGCGGGCTATCAGGGGTGGACAAATACAATAGTACAGAATTGTGAAATTGGCTGGTGTGGCGGGCAGTTATCACAGTATTACAAGGATGGAAGTGGTATTACCATCGCAAATTACTCCGGTGGTGCAATACATATATCAGGTCCTCAAAATACAGCGATTAACAATTATATCCACCATTGTGCTAGCAAGTCATTCGTAGTCGCTCTTCATGACAGAGAAAGTGCTTCATTTATTTACAGTGACATCTTAATTAGAGGAAATCTTCTGGAGTATAATTCAGCTGCATTGCATTTGGTAAATTACATGGAGCAGGAAAATCCCACAGTTGAAAGCGGTTTTAAGAATGTCAGCTTTGATGATAACTATGTTCTGTATACCGGTTATGGTTGGGTGGAAACAAAATCAAAGCGGACAGATTTCTTTCAAGTGAAATTGCCTCTCAGCGCAATTGAGTTCGGTGGGACGGAGTATAAAAATAAAAATGATGGTATCTACATTACGGACAATCTCTTCTATTTGTCAAAATACGTATTGGTTCACTGTTTTATGCCAAAAGAAAATCAGCCGATCTTTTCGGGTAATACCTATGCGCAGGGCCAAAAAGGCTGGTTGGCTGTACTGAGAGGCAGAATGCTCAGCATCACAGAATATGGTGAAAAATATGTGCATGATGAATTATTAGACAAGACAGGTACCGTTTTGACTGTGAAGTAAGTAAAGACATGCAAGTGTCATACCAATTCGGGAAAATGGTATGAAAAAGTGATACTATATTGGCTGTGAACATGAAATAAAGGTCCATCTTTTCAGATGGACCTTTTTCATGTTAAGCGCGAGACAGCGCACGAGGTCCGGGGGACCTCAGATATACGCGGACCGGAGTGGAGGAAGCCTCAGTATAGGGTAGGAACAGGAGAACATGCAACCTGGTCTATAGATTTTTCATCTAATCCATAGAATACCCATTTTCTACCATCCCATCTATAACCTGAAACTTCTCCTTGTTCTATTCTTGTAGGGTAAAACCAGAAAGAGTTACCTCTCTTAAGCCATACATAAGTATATTGGTGCATACAGTCAATAATATATGAAGTTCTTGGCTTTTTAGGCTTGTTTTTTGGGGGTGGGGATAGAGGTTTCCCATATTGTGCCATATACATAACAGTTTGCTCCATTTCATAGCCATATGTATTATAGTATGATAATATGCATACTAAAGTTCGTTGTATAATAATTATATATGCAATTATTCTTTACCAGTAATTATGACCAGAAACAAAGTAAAATGACCTTGCACACATCCTATGCACAAATAATGATAAATAGGAGGTGCCAATTGACGATTTATTCGACAGGACGTAATTTTTTCTTTCCGGTAAAATCATTAGTAACAATTTTATATATACAAACTGTGTTTGCTTGTTTTTCAGTAAATATAACATCGATCCCTGCTTGATGTTTCAGTAGTAGTGTAAGTGCTTTGATTTTTTCATCCGTTTCTGTTATAAATTCGATTTTACCATTTCCAAGAACACTTGAAAAATAATAACCAGAATTGCATGGTGTCTTTTCGGCATTAATTGGTTCACCTTCACAACACATTTCAAAACAAACTGAATTGTTTTTATGTAATATATCAATTTTTCGTCCTTCTTTAGCACTATGAAAATATAATGACAATACATCGTCAATTATTTCATATCCAAAGCTCAGGGGTATAACATATGGCATACCATCATCTACCATCGCAACATGACAAGTTTTACAACTTTTGATAATTTCTTTTATTTCTTCAATATTAGTTACTTCTCTATCTTTTCTTCTCATACTATGCCTCCACATAAAATGTAAATAATCAACATTTCAAACTTCTATTTTAGAAAGTATACTTTAGCTTATTTTGGAAGTCAATCAGAAATGTAAAAAATTGAGATATCTATACGAATATATAATATACACCTATTAAACAGACACGATAACGCTTACTCGTTACTTCTTCGAGTAAACAGTTATCATGTCTATTATTAAATATCAGAGAATAGAAGCACCAATCATTGGTTTGCCAGGTGGAGATGAAACTGAAGTCAAAAATATAGATTTAGATTTTTTCGTTCTTAAACCCTTACTAAGCTTCTGGAAATAATAATCAAATTTATATGTAAATTATTAATTATAGTACCATATTGATAGAAATAAAATTTACAATTATCTGTGTACACCAGAAGCTCGATTGAAGCGTTTTGCATCAAACTTATGTTCCGGCTTGGTATTCATACTGGAGAGGGAATAACGTTTAAAGTCACTGATGAATAAGGCATTGAATAGCGGAACTGAGCATTCTTCCCAATGCTCAGTATGTGAGAGTTGGAATCTGATTTAGTTTTTCATGTTAAGCGCGAGACGGCGCACGAGGTCCGGTGGACCTCGGGTCTGCGCGGACCGGAGCGGAGCGGAGACATTCGAACAAATCCCCGCAGACTCAGCATCCACGTTCATGTTCATTTACTTAATTTCTTCTTAATTAGCACTATTACTTAAGATTATTCAATTACAAATTCTTGGACACCCATAAATCCAGGGGCAATTTCATATTTATCAAAGCAGACTACCGGCTTACCATCTTCGTTTATATAGAACTTCGAATTCTCGTCTACCGAGGTGAATCCAGTAATACCTGACTTACCATCATCTGTGATGCCCCAATATACCAAATTCGGATCTTCTACAGTTCTTTCCTTCATCTGTTTGATTATACTGGCATTTGCAATGTCAGTATAATCCTCACCCAAGACATCCTTAAGGGAAAGCTCCTTATTTTGCTTCAGGTCAAAATTATAGTAGTACTTCATATCATAAGCACCATACCAACTCTCATCTGATGATAGAACAAGGGAAAGCAGATTGCCCTGTTGGTATTTAACTTCATAATCAATATTGATATCAAGGTCACGCTTTGCCCAGTCTTCCTCTGTACCACCGGTAGCAATAAAAGCGTCTTTGTCAGCCTGCATTCTACTTTTCGCGTCTAATAGATAATTAGTTATAAGATTATCAATCTTTGTGTTGATATCTGTTACAAATTGATTTGCATCTCCTACCTGTACAGAGCCGGTATTATCGATTAATCCTGAATTAGTACCCTGAACCTGTTCGGTCGGCGGTTGCATTTCATTGTTGGTATCAGTATCTGATGCTGTATTACATACATTTTGGGAGTCGTTAACTACAATCTCAGGTACATTGACTGAAATATTCATATTATCCTCAGAAGCATGATAGGAACGTATCGTCAGAACCTTAGCGATAACTCCTAATATAGGCACATTTTCAGCAGCTTGAGCGAAGGTTTCACTCGAGTTCAAAGCAATCATTAAGCATACCACTACTGCAGCAGCAGCCACTAAGGTATTTCTGACAATTGGAAAGTTATTTTTTCTCTTATTATTCATTGGTATATCGCTCACTATCTTCTCTGCGTTATTTAATGAATCTGTTACAATATGATTTAATTCCTTCGGGATCTCGATTTTATCATATAAATCCTTAGCTTCCTTTAATTTATTCATTTTCTGCCTCCATTTCTTTCTTTAACCGGTTTAATGCTGTATATAATCTTGTTTTTACCGTACTAAGATTTACTCCTGTGGATTGGGAAATCTCCTTCAAGGTCAATTGTTCAAAATAATGTAGTATGACAACGGTTTTTAAGTATTCTGGTAATTCACATACCTTCTGATAGATTTCTAGCTGTGCTTCATAAGCATCTTCATAGTAGGCATCTTCCCTTAACTCAGCAGGTTCGCATAATATTTCCCTTTTGTATTTGTTAAGGTATTGAAGACACTCATTGATTAGAATTCGATAAAACCAAGTCTTAATTGCATTCACATTTCTCAAGCTACTGAAATTCTCCAATGCCCTGCAGATAGCATTCTGGACAATATCAAGTGCAGCTTCCTTTTGATATACGTAACAATAGGCAATTCTATAGAATTTTTCCTGGTTTTGTATGATATGTTCTACAAGCCTATCCTTAATTGTTTCATTTACGTCTTTCACTTTTCTTCTCCTCTGAGCTCATAGTTCGTTTTTATGTATACATTATATAGATAAAATATTAGGTAAAAAAGTTTGGGCTTTCTTTCTATATGTTATTATTTCTTGAATTTATCAATAGTTACTATAATCCAAAAAATATTGTGTATATGTTGCATACATCCTGCACACGTCATTTTTAAGCAACAAAAAAAATCGCAAACCCTTGATTTATAAGAATTCGCGATACTTTTCGATGAAGCGCGGACCGGAGCGAAGCGGAGAAATTCGAACTTCGAGTCCAGGATTGGACTCGAATAAAGTAAAAAAGGATATCCATAAGGATATCCTTTTTTACTTTGTGACAGCGCGAGACGGGATTCGAACCCGCGACCCTCGCCTTGGCAAGGCGATACTCCACCACTGAGCCACTCGCGCATTTATGTCTTTGTGCTTCCGGTGTTTTGTGAGCACATGACATAATATACTATAGATTAGATTGAATGTCAATACCTCGAGAATAACTTTATGAATTCTTTTTATAATTTATATTATTCATATAATTTAAGCAATTGTAATGGTGCAGACATACTCATTGTTCTGGAAGGACTTGTTTTGGAGTACCTCTGATTTAGATAAAGCAACCTCTACCCAGAGTTCCTCAGCAGTAAGCAGAAGATTGGCCATCATGATACCCATGTCGATCATCTTATTATAATCCAGAGCCTTAGCGATGAATAAGTTCTTCTTGGCGAAGACGTGAATTCGATTCTTATATACCACGAAACGCCAGGGCTGGCTGTTGAGAACGGATGGAGCAAGTCTTGCTGCAGACAGTACCTGTTTGATATCGGGTGTAACCTCTTCCTTATAGACGACGATCTCCTCCTCAGGAAGACGTTTCGCCTTGGAGCTGTCGCGGTACAGGTTGGAGCCTGTCTTTCCGAAGGCAAGAGCAACCACATATTCATATTTCATGGTAGCCTTTAGACCGCTGCCGGGATAAGCAACCATAAAGCAGGTGCCATAGCCCTTGGAGGCCAGATAAAGATTCATCTGCTGCATCAGATAACCGGCATTCAGCAGGTAATCCTCCCTTGTCTCGGAGGAGATACACAGATAATAGGGGGCTTTAACATTGAAAGGACCCGAGAAACCCTGCTTGGCCTCGATATTGCTGACCAGTTTGAATTCCACAGCAATCCCTTCAATCAGCATAGGCAGCTGATTCGCATATTCCAGGAGCCCTGCGATCTCTTCCCACTCCAGCTTTTCCTGCTTGAAGTGACGTATACTCTTTCTGGAAAATATAGCTTCAAATGTATTCATTTTTGATAACCTTCTTCCTTACTCGTTGGCAGCGTTCTTGTGCATAGCTCTTTTCTTATAATAGAGAGGAGAGATGCCATAATATTTCTTGAATAACTTACTGAAATGGTAGACATCGTCATAACCCACCTGATTTGCAATGCTTTTGATACTGCCGCTTTCGCTGTTGAGCAAAATGTCCTTTGCTTTCTCAAGACGAATTTTAATTAGATAGTTTATAGGTGACTCCCCTGTCTCTTCCTTGAAGATCTTAGAAATATAGACAGGGCTCAAATACATATTATGTGCAATTTGTTCCAAAGATATCTTACGCTCGTAATTTTCATTCAGATAATTAATGATACGGTTTACGGCATAGCTCTTATTGTAGGTTTCGAAATTACAGCCCTTCTGATCGGTTTTCTCAACCTCTGCAATTTCACGCATGATTAACAGAAGCATCTGCATCAGATGGGTCTTGAACATGAAATATCTGCCGACCTGATTGCTTTCCCTCTCTGCGATCATTGCAAAACAGTGCATTGAGATTTCCTGTTTCAGTTCTGCGGTGGTATGTAGTATGCAGCCGCCGTCCGACAGCTCGATGGAGTTGGGGCACATATTCTTAAAATGAAAATCTGTAAAGCCGGAGATGAACTCAATAGTTGGTTCCTTCGGATTCGTAATGATATGGGTATGCTTCACACCGGGATTACAAATCAGCAGATCACCGGCCTCCACATCATATTCCTTTCCTTCTACAAGATATTTCCCTTTTCCTGATAAAATATATGCAAGTTCGGCAAAGTCATGATCATGATAGACACCTTCATTTATCATCTTAACTTTCGAAACATAGAAAACCGTGGGGTTAAAATCATTATAGGTTAAATCATAATCAAAGGCCATAAATAGCTCCCATCCTCTCGTAACAGCAGAAGCGAAGCTTCGCTTGAGCATTTTCATCCGGATTTGATCAAGTAGTACTACATTTAGGAATCATTATATCATTAGTATCAAGCTTAGGTAAATGAATTTTTCAAAAATTTTTCTTCATAACCTGGTGAATGGTATTAATTGCCTATGAGCAGAATACTTCCTGATTATCATAGGCTATTGCTGTCATCATTCTATATCAAGAAATGAAATGGTCAGTTATTTCTTGAAGCTTTCCAAAGGATAAGGTACAATAGGAAAGTATTCATATCAGCTAAGGTTGTCCGGTTATATTATGTGCCGGTTGGGTAAAGAAAGAATTACATGAGGAATAATAACATGTCATATGACTATAAAGAAGTTGTACCATATCTGCTCCATTGGTTTGATTATAACGCAAGAATATTACCCTGGCGGGAGAACCCAAGGCCTTATTATGTCTGGATTTCGGAGATTATGCTTCAGCAGACGAGAGTAGAAGCGGTAAAGGGATATTTCGACCGATTTATCACAGAGATACCGGATATTCCTTCTCTGGCGGAAGCAGAGGAAGAGAAGCTATTAAAGCTTTGGGAAGGACTCGGCTACTATAACCGCGTCAGGAATCTGCAGAAGGCAGCTATATTGATTATGGATCGATACCATGGTGAGATGCCGGCGAGCTACGAAGATTTATTAAAGCTTCCCGGAATTGGAGAGTATACCGCAGGTGCCATTGCATCCATTGCATTTGGATTGCCTGTACCGGCAGTAGACGGAAATGTACTTCGAGTCATGAAGCGGATTGCGGGAAGCTTTGATGATATAACGAAGGCTACGGTTAAGCAGGAACTTTGGAGAGTTATTGTCGCAATCTTACCGCAGGACCGTCCGGGTGATTTCAACCAGGCACTGATGGAGCTTGGAGCAACCGTATGCCTGCCGAATGGAAAGCCTCTTTGTGAACAATGCTCTGTGATGCATCTGTGCAAGGCATTTCATGAGGGGACTGCTCTGCAGCTGCCTGTGAAGCCGGAGAAGAAGGAACGCAGGAAAGAAGAACGAACGATCTTACTGATGGAGTTCGATGGGAGATTTGCGATTCGTAAGCGTAGGGAGAAGGGTTTATTATCCGGTCTCTGGGAGCTGCCGGGTCTGGAAGGAAAGCTTTCTCTGAAGGAGCTGAAGAAATATCTTCAAGGGCAGGAAATCAGTATGACAGAGCTTTTGCCTCTCGGAGAAGCAAAGCATATCTTTACTCATGTGGAATGGCATAT
Source organism: Bacillota bacterium (assembly GCA_023414985.1). Taxonomy (GTDB): domain Bacteria; phylum Bacillota; class Clostridia; order Lachnospirales; family Lachnospiraceae; genus Mobilitalea. The sequence goes on from JAEZLY010000160.1 coordinate 28,375, forward strand.
GATAGGCTACCGCCTACTGCTTTCCAAGCTTCCTGAAAGCTTCAGCAAAGCCAATGAAATCCAATGGGCAGAGCGTAATGAAATCATTGAAAAGTACAGCATGCCGAATGCTTTTTCGGCCTTTACGAAGCATATAAAAGGCAAATAAATCCTTTGAAATCGTAAAAAATCATTGTAATATAGGACAAATGTGCTATGATAGTAAAGGAATTTATTGAAATCAGTTGGAGTGTGGACTTATGAAGAAAAACTTGTTTTTTATTATATTACTCGTAGTGATGTTATTCGCAGGATGCAGTAAATCGGAGCAGATGACGGATTTTATACCGACCCAGGCCCCGGCAGAAGACAACGGCGAGGAAATTGTGACAGAAGCCGCAGAGAATACGGATCAGGATACAGTAACAGAGGGAGCAACAGATTCGGATGCCTCTCAGGATACAGCTACTGATGGGGAGGCAGCTACCCCGACCGTGAGACCGATTCCGATTGGTCAGACCACAACAAAATACGTAAAGCTGGATGAATATGATGCGATTCTCAATGTTCGTGCGACACCCAGCAAGGATGGGGAAGTAGTTGGTTTCCTCGTACATACGGAAAAGGTACATGTAATAGAGATTAAGGATGGTTGGGCAAGCATTAAATATAATAATGGTGTATGCTATGTGAGTTCAGATTTTCTGGTAGACGAACGTCCGGATTATATTGATCCGCCGACCAAAGCACCGACACCGACGAAGGCACCGACAAAAGAGCCGACGCCGACACCTAAGCCGGCAGCAGATACAACAGGCCAGCAGGATGCTCCGCCTGAGATATAAAGAATAAAGGATTGAATTATGTCAGTTCCGTGATATAATCCATGAATTTCTGAAGGGAATCAGAGAGGAAGGCATTCTTGGAATAAGAAAAGCCGACCTCTCTTTTATTAACCGGAGTTTTCAGAGGAATCTGTATCAGGCTTCCCTCCTCCAGCTCCTTTTGCACGAATTCCTTGATCACGCAGGCAACACCAAGGCTGGTTTTGGCAAACTCGATGAGCAGATCCATGTTACTGATTTCCAGGATATGCTTTGGTTCGATGGAATTGGTCTTGAAGTAATCCTCGATATATTTTCGGGATACATTTTCTTCATCCATCAGCATAATGTTGGCAGAAGTAAAGAGATCGGTAGAATTATCCCTTAGCTTTAAATTATCCAGATAGGATTTGGTTGCAACAAAGATATCCTCAATCTGCCCCAGAGAATAGAACGTAAAAGCATCGGTTCCAGGCTTTGCGACCAGACCCACATCCAGGGAGTTATTCTCCAGAAGCTTCAGAGTATGTGCTGAGGATTGATTGTCAATAGTAATCTTAATATGGGGATTCTTCTTCACAAAACCGTCCAGATAAGGCAGCAGAAGATATTTGCACAGGGTTGTACTTGCACCGATTCGAAGATGTCCGATGCCAAGGCTATGTATCTGCTTTAGATTCTCTTCCCCCCGTGTCAAGGTGTCGAAAGCACTTTTCGTATATTCATAAAGCAGCTTTCCTTCCTCAGTCAGTTTGACTCCGCGGGAACTTCGAATGAACAGAGTGATACCGATATTATCCTCCAGGGATTGGATGGATTTACTGACGGCAGGCTGGCTGATATACAGCTGCTTCGCTGCCCGCGATATGTTACCGGTTTCGGCAACACAGTTAAAGATGTAATATAAGGATAGATTTTGCTCCATTGCAATACCTCCCCAATCTAATTTTCTTTTGCATCAACCATAACTTTCGGTTATAGTCGATATTATTAATATGTATTTTGATTATAACAGACATTGTGATAGAATGGCAATAAGAAAATAAATAAGAAATAGCCAAGAATAATACAGAAGGAGTGTAAAGCGCATGAACTACAACATTGCCGTTATTCCGGGAGATGGGATCGGACCGGAGATTATCGCGGAGGCAAAAAAAGTACTTGATCAGATTGGTAAGAAATTCGGACATAAGTTCAATTATACAGAAGTGCTTATGGGAGGAGTCTCCATAGATGCGTACGGTATGCCGTTGACAGAGGCTGCTCTGGAGACAGCCAGAAACAGTGATTCAGTACTGCTTGGGGCAGTCGGAGGCAATGTGGGACAGTCCAACTGGTACAGCCTGCCTCCTCATCTGAGACCGGAAGCCGGTTTGCTTGCTATCCGAAAAGGACTGAATCTGTTTGCCAATATTCGCCCGGCCATCCTGTTCGAAGAGCTGAAGGGTGCTTGCCCGCTGAAGGATGATATCATTGGTGATGGCTTTGATTTTGTGGTCATGCGTGAACTTACCGGCGGACTTTATTTCGGTGACCGTCATACGGTACAGGAGAATGGAGTTCGTAAAGCGACCGATACACTTGTGTATGATGAAAATGAGATCAGAAGAATAGCAAAATGGGCCTTTGAGATCGCCCTGAAGAGAAATAAGAGGGTCTGCAGTGTGGATAAAGCGAACGTACTTGATTCCTCCAGGCTTTGGAGGCAGGTCACAAAGGAGGTCGCTAAGGATTATCCAGAAGTGGAATTAAGTGATATGCTGGTAGATAACTGTGCGATGCAGTTAGTGAAAAATCCGAGACAATTTGATGTCATCCTGACAGAGAACATGTTCGGTGATATCCTGTCCGATGAAGCAAGCATGATTACCGGTTCCATCGGTATGCTGGCATCCGCAAGTCT
>JAEZLY010000168.1 GCA_023414985.1 Bacillota bacterium
CGAATTTTAATAAGTACTTAATAAAGTTTAAAGAAAGCGTAAAGATGAGAGAAGTCAGACGGTACCGATTTTAAAGCCGATACCCCAGACTGTCTTAATGTAAGAGTCATCATCATATTCCTTGATCTTCTTGCGAATATTGCTGATATGAACATTAATGGTATTATCCTCGCCGTAATAACCGGCCTTCCAGATATCCTGATACAGCTGCTCCTTGGTAAATACCTTCTCCGGATACTGCAGCAGGAGCAATAGAATATCGAATTCATAGGCGGTCAGGGAGATGGCATGATCGTTGACGAATACCTCCCGGGAGGCAGACTTTAACACCAGTTTTTTCAGGACAATATTACTTTCTTCGATATTGGGTTTGGCAGAGGAGGCATTCCTGGTTCTTCGAAGCAGCGCATCCACTCTTGCCAGGACCTCATCCCGTTCGAAGGGCTTAGTCATATAATCATCAGCGCCGCTTTTTAGGACAGCCACCTTGGATTCCAGAGCGGTCTTTGCTGATATGACGATAATCGGTACAAAAGAGGTCTGCCTGATTTCATGGATCAGCTCTTCCCCTGTGACACCCGGAAGCATCAGATCAAGCAGAATAAGATCAAAGGAGCTAAATTGAAGCTGCAATCTTGCCTCCGTCCCGGAAAAAGCAGCTACAGCCTGATACCCCTCCTTTTCGAGATATCTGCAAAGCAGCCGGTTGATATCCGCATCATCCTCAATCACCAGAATCCTTTCATTTGCCATCTGATTACTCCCCCTTATATAAAATCAAAAATGCTATCTGTCATTCGAACCATATCCTTAATCTTTTTTCTTACCTATATCTAATCACCTGCATAATAGCTTTTAAAACAATCTTAATTTTTAACGGCATTATAGCATATGGGAAAACGAAACACAACCAAAAAACGGTAAAACCTAGGCTTCCTGTTCGTTCGAGCAGAAGAGGAACTAATTATATCTATCTATCAATTATCTGATATGTAAGCGGGGTGCTGCCGGAATGGTAACCCCCTTCATAATAAATAAGGATGGAGGAGGTATTTGTGTACTAATTCTGATCAGACCGGCCGACGACGGTTGCTCATGTCCGACTTGAGACTCAGGAGGGAACGGAGCATGCTTAAGCGACGTTTCCTCTATGTTCTGAGGCTCAACAAAGGACATACCAAGGAGGGTAAGGCGATTCAGAATTAGTATACGGATACTACCTCCATTATTCAAAACAAAAATGGGGGTGTTACCATACCGGCAGCACCCCTTATCTTATCTAACTATATATTTACTACCTCTCCCTGGAACGAACAGGAAGCCTATCGCTCTCTTCCCATAAAGAACAGTGCGATGGTGCCGGGACCGGAATGGGATCCGATGGTAGGACTTACATAATGAATCAGAAAATTGTTGATTCCGAAGCGTTCCTTTATTAAGTCAGCTACATATTGTGCATCCTCTTCACTGTCCCCATGGCTGATAAAGATATCTTCGTTCAGTCCATTATAATTCTTCAGCTTTTCTTCCATTCCGTCTACGAGAGAAATCAAAGCCTTCTTCCTGCCTCTGACATTATTGAGCGGGATGAGACGACCTTCATTGTCCACATGCAGCACGGGCTTTACATTGATCAGAGTACCGATAATAGCAGCAGCTTTGGTGACGCGTCCACCGCGGTGCAGATGGTGCAAGTCATCTACGGTAAACAGATGGCAGAGATGCAATTTGTTTTTCTCCAGCCAGTCAACAACCTCGTCGAGGGTCTTGCCGTTCTCCTTCAGTTTTACTGCCTTGTGTACCAGTAGTCCTTCCCCAAGGGAGGCGCAGAGAGAATCGATTACGATGATTTTGGCATCGGGACGTTCGTCGCAAAGTTCTCTTGCTGTGGTGGCTGCTACGGAGCAGCTACCGCTGAGGGCTGAAGAGAATGCGATATGAAGGATATCATAGCCCTTGTCCAATAACTCAGTGAAGACTTCCCTGACGGTACCCGGATTGACTGCCATTGTAGTAGGCATTGCTCCTTTTCTCATACGGTCATAAAACTCCTTCGGCTCAAGAAAAACCTTCTCTCCGTATACGGTTCCGTCAAAGCTGTAATATAAGGGCAGCAGCGTGATATTATGCTGCTGAAGATAGTTCTGAGGTAAATCACATGTGGTATCTGTGGTAATGGCGAAATTCTTCACTGTACTGCACCGTTCCTTTCCTATGCATTTTATTTCTTCTATATTGGTTCAAGTAGTTTTAATTACGATATGATATATTATATCATACCGTGCCTGATTGTTACAACATTCATTTCCACAAATATCAAAATTTTCATGATATAGGTTAACAAGATTTTATTTTCCTATTCACAGAAAAGAACCATTCTGAATCCAAAACTTCAGCGGATTAATGCATTAATGCTCTATTACTATACAAATTTGACACACCATCGCTATACAAATTCATATTGACAAAGTCATTCAAATAGTTATAATTAAATACATAAATAAAGATTAGGCATAAGGCGATGTAGTCACTAAATCAACATTTTTTTGGCTACATTTTTTTTATAGATTGTCTTATGAACATCATTAAGGAGGAGAATATATGAAGAGAATTAGCAAATTATTGGCTCTTATGCTTGTGCTTGTGCTGACCTTTTCGTTTGTAGCCTGCAGCAAGGGTAATGGGAATCAGGACGTTGCTGCTGC
>JAEZLY010000171.1 GCA_023414985.1 Bacillota bacterium
CTTCAGCATAGACTCGTCCGTACAATCCAATACAGCACATAGAAATTCCGTTCCGCTTTTTAAGGAGAGACTGTTTTTGTCATCCTTGAGTATATCCATAATGAGTTTTTCAGCGTTATCGATCATTCTCTGTTCTTCGGCAGCCTCCATCTTTTTTACTGCCAGAAAAGAAATAGCCATAATCCTTCTTGGTATAGTTATATCAATCTGCATGGAACTTCCCTGCTTCACAAACTGGGGAGTAATGTTCTTCGACTCACCGAACATCCACTCGTCAAGAAAACGCTCCCTGATCCTTTTATCAATGTCACGCTGCTCTTTGTAATACTGGTCAAGGAGAAGAATCTCAGTCATTTTCTTTATGATATGCCCGTATTTCTTTACTTCGTCATACGGACCTGTGACGCCGATTACTCCGACTATCTCGTCCTGAAAATTGACCGCCAGGTTAAGCCCTGGACGTGCCCCTTCATATTCACTGTCACTTTTTACGAACACTTCCTGCAGCTTATTATCGATCAGTTCCTTTGCTGCTGCATGAAAGGTACCAATACGATTCACATCAGAACTGGCGATGATCATTCCTTCCGCGTTCATCATGTTGATCTTCTCACCGATAATCTTACTGATTTCCTGTACGATGTAGGTTGCATTTCGTTTTGATATATTCATAGGACAGTATTTCCTCCATTCCCTTACCAAATAACGTATCATGGTTTAAGCTTCAACCCTGGCACGGGTGATGTCTTACTTTCCTTTGGTATAGCATAAATCCGCCATTTTATCACGGATATCTGCCTTACCTCCATCCGGTGCCAAAACAACAAGATAGTCTCCCGGACTGATCATACTCTTTCCGTTCGGTATCATTTCCTTCTGCCCTCGGTGTATACTGACAATCAGCACTCCCTCAGGCCAATCAATATCACTGATCCTTTTTCCGCAGGCCACACTTCCAAGTTCAACCGGGAATTCATGCAGATCTCCCTTTTCATCCATTTCCAACTTACTGCCGTTCTTTTCAACAAACCGCTCCAATAATGCTTCATAAATCGGTTCTGTTTTTAAAAGATCAGAAATCAGCAGGGCAATAAAGGAACATGCAGCCACCGGCAGCATATGAACCAAGGAGCCGGACATTTCAGCTGTCAGTAATATGCTGGTTACCGGTGCTTTGACAGAAGCTGACAGTACACCCGCCATCGCGCATACGGCAAAGTCGGCAATATATTGATGTGGCAGTCCAAATTCTCCCGCAAGATGGCCCAGTATACTTCCTGACAGTGCTCCGACTGATAGGATTGGAAGAAAGATGCCGCCGGGAACTCCGCTGCCAAAGCTTGTACTGGTAAATATCATTTTAACGATAAGGAATAAGCAAAGCATCTGTATGCCCTTGTCGACATTTTCTGAGATTTGGATCAGTCCCTGTCCCCCACCAAGCACTTCAGGCAGGAAGATACCGCAGGGTAATGCCAGAAGTAAAGCGACACAGGGCCGAACCATTGCCGGAAGCTTGTTATAAAGTGTCTGTAAACCAAGCAATAATTTATTCATTGCGGTACCGACTATTCCTGATAGGATGCTGATCGGTATCAGCCATATGTATAAATTGATCGGAAGCTGCGGTGTTACCGTAAAGTGCAGAACCGGTTTTAGACCAAAGAAGTTTTTTGAAACAAAGTCAGCTGTCAGAGAGGCCGTGGTAGCAGAAATCAAAACAATCGGTGAAAAGCTTCGGTGAACCTCCTCCAATGCAAATACGATCCCTGACAGGGGAGCATTAAAAGCGGCTGAAAGCCCCGCTGCCGCTCCTCCGGTAATCAGATAATTTTCTTCAATACGGCTTTTGGCCAACCGTTTTGCAGTTAATTGACCACCGGCTGCTCCAATTTGGATTGACGGACCTTCCCTCCCCAAGGATAATCCAAATACCGAGCACAATAGCCCGCCAATGAATCGGACTGCTAAAATTGAGTACCATCTCATTTTCAAACCATATAACAGCACCCCTTCCGTCTGTGGGATGCCGCTCCCTGCTGCCATAGGCTCCAGACGCACCATCCAGCCTATTAAAATACCTGCTATGCATAGAACAATAATCCATATCATTATGTAAATCGGATGTAGACGTAAAAAACCATATATCTTTATCGCGATTTCGGTTCCATACTCAATACCGATACGATAGAGAACTGTTAGTAATCCCGCGACCAATCCTATTATGATTCCCTTAAGCGCCAGACTCCATTTGATCCGATTAAAACTTGAAAGTAACCCATACGTCTTTGTCTGCAATTGTTTCACTCTTTTCCTAAGTATACTTTAATTCAGCAAAACAATTATAGCACCACAATATCGAAAATACCAAGTATTTGTCCTGAAATAAATCGTGATAAACGAAATAAAACAGCCTGCCGCAGCTTTGCAACAGACTGTTTTGTTGTTTCTATATTCTATCACTCATTAATCGATAGATCTCTACGCTTTGGCTTTCAAGGGAAGCTTTAACATCAATAATTCTCTGATTGCTCGAACCGCAGAAGGGTAGGCTGATATTCTTTAATTCCTCTACAAATTCCCCGTCTACCAGAACATCAATCAGACTTAACAGCTCATCGGTACATTCACATCTTGCCCGGCTGTCCTTAAGCAGTTCAGCATCCAGAAGATAGCCGGTATAGCACCAGATATTCTTCTGCGGATATAAGCTCCTTACCCTCTTAAGAAAGGGTAATAGTACACGCTGATTCTGCCGTTCAAAGGGTTCGCCGCCAAGTAAGGATAACCCGTCAATATAGTCATGGGACAGGGCTTCGATTATCTCTCGCTCGGTCTCCTCCGTAAAGGAATTGCCATAAAGGAAATCCCAGGTTTCCTCATTAAAGCAACCCTTACAATGATGGGTACAGCCCGATACAAACAAGGATACTCTTACCCCTTCCCCGTTTGCGATATCATATTTCTTAATCTCTCCGTAATTCATATTATAAATGAAGCACCCTTTCTCCGATTTCCTGGGTTCTTCCCTGATTCCAGAATTGTGTACCGATATAACCACAGGTTCTACGCGCAACATTCATCTTGTCCTGGTTACGGTTACCGCACTTCGGACATTCCCAGACAAGCTTGCCGTCCTCATCCTTCACAATCAGGATTTCACCGTCAAAGCCGCATTCCTGACATGAATCGCTCTTCGTATTCAGCTCCGCATACATAATATTATCATAGATGAACCGAATCACCTGAAGCACTGCGGGTATATTGTTCTGCATATTCGGTACTTCAACATAGCTGACCGCTCCTCCCTTGGACAGAGCCTGGAACTTCGCTTCGAAGGAAAGCTTGGAAAATGCGTCTATTTTCTCGGTAACATGTACGTGATAACTATTCGTAATATAGCTCTTATCTGTAATCCCTTCGATCACACCGAAGCGCTTCTGCAGGCATTTGGCAAATTTATAGGTCGTACTTTCAATCGGTGAACCATAGGCACTGAAGCCGATATCTGTCTGCTCCTTCCAGCGGTCACAGGCAGCATTCATGTATTTCATGACCTCAAGTGCAAAGTCCTCCGCTTCCGGATCGGTATGGGATTTGCCGGTCATATACTTTACACATTCGTATAAGCCTGCATATCCGAGAGAGATTGTGGAATATCCACTGTAAAGCAGTTTATCAATGGTCTCACCCTTTTCCAATCGTGCCAGGGCTCCATTCTGCCACAGGATTGGAGCGGCATCGGACAGAGTTCCCTTTAGGCGGTTGTGACGCTGCATCAGTGCCCGGTAGCACAGATCCAGACGTTCATCGAACACCTTCCAGAAATGATCCCGATCCCCGCCTGAGGATAAAGCGACATCGACCAGATTGAGAGTGACTACACCCTGATTGAAACGACCATAGAATTTATATTTCCCGCTCTCATCCTTCCACGGGCTCAAAGCACTGCGGCAACCCATAACAGGGAAGCAGTTGCCTTCCTTCAGTTCCTTCATCTTCTTCTCAGAAATATAATCGGGAACCAGCCGCTTAGCGGTACATTTCGCTGCCAGCTCCGTCAGGTAATAGAATTCTGTATCTTCCTTGATATTATCTTCTTCCAGTACGTAGATTAATTTCGGGAATGCCGGAGTCACCCAAAAGCCTGCTTCATTCTTAACACCCTGAAGTCGCTGTCTGAGGGTCTCTTCGATAATGATTGCAAGATCCTTCTTTTCCTGCTCGTTGTTTGCTTCGTTTAAATACATGAAAACCGTAAGAAAAGGTGCTTGTCCATTTGTGGTCATCAGGGTAATCACCTGGTACTGAATTGTCTGGACACCCTTGATAATCTCCTTACGAAGTCTCTTCTCCACAATTTGTCCGATTTGCTCCTCTGATACAACGCAGCCGAGTATTTTTAATTCTTCCAGGACTTCCACACGGATCTTTTCCCGTGAGATATGTACAAAGGGAGCCAGGTGTGCCAGGCTGATGCTCTGTCCGCCGTATTGATTGCTGGCTACCTGCGCAATAATCTGAGTTGCGATATTGCAGGCTGTAGAAAAGCTATGAGGCTTCTCAATCAGTGTCTCGCTGATCACTGTTCCGTTCTGCAGCATATCCTCCAGGTTAATCAAGTCACAGTTATGCATATGCTGAGCAAAATAATCAGAATCATGGAAATGGATGATACCCTGCTTATCTGCCTCCACAATATCTGGGGAAAGGAGCAGTCTGGTTGTGATATCCTTGCTTACCTCTCCGGCCATATAGTCACGCTGAACACTGTTCACCGTGGGATTTTTATTGGAATTCTCCTGTTTTACATCCTCATTATTACATTCTATTAATGATAATATCCGGTTATCCGTTGTATTAGCCTTTCGGATCAGAGAACGCTGATACCGATACCTGACATAGCGTTTTGCAAGATCGAAGGCACCGGTTGCCATAATCTGGTCCTCGACCATATCTTGAATCTCTTCCACAGAGATTGCCCGACTTAATTTATTACATCTATATTCCACATATTCTGCTATTCCCCGGATCTCTTCCTGATTTAGAATTCTTTTTTCAGAGGCTTCATTTGCTTTCGATACAGCAGCAATAATTTTTTTGACATCAAATACTTCTTCTGACCCATCCCTTTTAATGATCTTCATACCTTAGTTCTCCTCTTTTACTATTATCTGTATTCTGTGATTGTGTCTGGAACTATAACTATAATACAAAATATAGTAATTGTCAAGAATTCAAGCACAATATAATGTATAAATTCTTCCAATGAATCTACGTTATACCATGACCGCAAAGCTCTGATGCAAGGCGAAAAATTCCTCGCATCAGCGGATATACGTTACCGGATTCCCGGTACGGGGCAGCGCCTCCCGGTCTTTCTCCGCTTTTCTGCCTAAGGCAAGCGCTCCGCAAATCGTCTCCTTCTCCCTCAGCCCCAACCGTTCTAAGAAGGCTCTGATCTCCGAATTATCCTCCAGCCAATGTAGCTGATTAATCCAGCAGGAACCGAGGTTCAGTGAGGTAGCTGCCAGCATCATATTATCCAGCAGGCAGGCACTGTCTGCCATCGCATTTCCATAACCCTTCTGATTTGCAACCACAATCAATGTCGGTGCACTATAACAGAAGTCATAGCCGCCTCTTTTCGAAGCTGCTATGGAGGCTTTTATGCTCTGATACATCCCTTCCTGAAGCTCCATCTTGCTGAATTCCTGTTCAACCAGCTTCGTCAGCTCCTGAAGGATGGATTTATTTTGCAGCACCAGCAGGTGACAGCTTTGACTGTTACCTCCGCTTGGGGCATATCTTCCGGCTTCAATGACAATCTCCATATCCCCGTCTGTTATTTGCTCCTCACTAAATCTTCTGGTACTTCTGCGTGTCTTAATAATATGAATGACATCATTCATTTTTTCATCCCTGTCTTTCTTTTTATTAATCCGGGTTATACTCAGGAATAGTATATCACCGACCCCTGAGCATAGTCTTCCTAGACAATTATAAAATCAGATCAAATGAATATCAACCTTTATTCCTATGGAGCATTCGATTTCAATGATGGAACAGTCGGTTTCCCGTATATGCCATGGCAATATTGTACCGGTTACAAGCATCAATAACATTACTGTCCCGGATGGACCCTCCCGGTTGAGCGATATAAGAAACTCCGCTTTTTGCGGCCCTTTCTATATTGTCACCAAACGGAAAATAGGCGTCCGACCCTAAGGCTACTCCGGTTAAGCCATTCAGCCATTCGGTCTTCTCAGCCAAGGTTAGATCCTCCGGCTTCTCCGTAAAGATACCCTCCCATACTCCATCTGCCAGGAGCTCTGTTCCTTCGTTCGAGATATAAAGATCAATTACATTATCTCTTTCTACTCTCTTCTGATCTTTTCGAAATGGAAGCATCATTACCTTAGGATGTTGCCTTAGGTGCCAACAATCCGCTTTATTCCCTGCCAATCTTGTACAATGGATTCTGGATTGCTGACCTGCCCCGATTCCGATCGCCTGGCCATCCTTCACGTAGCATACAGAATTGGACTGCGTATATTTTAGAATGATCAAGGAAAGTAAGAGATCTCTGATTGCCGCTTCAGGAAAATCTTTATTTTCAGTCACCACATTTTTCAGGCATTCTTCTGTAATATATAGATCATTGCGTTTTTGCTCAAAAGATATTCCATATACCTCCTTCGTCTCCAGTTCCTTCGGCTGATAGGCCGGATCCATACGGATGATCAGATAATTTCCTTTCTTCTTATTCTTCAATAGCTCCAGCGCTTCCCCGGAATAAGCCGGTGCGATAATTCCATCGGAGAACTCCATAGATAAATACCTTGCTGTCTGTACATCACACTCATCAGAAAGAGCCACAAAGTCCCCATAGGAGGACATCCTGTCCGCACCTCTGGCGCGGATATATGCCGTTGCCTGATCAGATAATTCGAAATTCTCTGCGAAATAGATCCTTTTCAAAACTTCCGTTAACGGAACCGCAACTGCTGCTCCTGCCGGGCTGACATGCTTAAAGGAAGCTGCAGCAGCCAATCCTATTGCCTCCTTCAATTCTTTCACAAGCTGCCATCCATTCATTGCATCCAGCAAATTAATATAGCTTGGATTTCCATTAAGAATTTCAAAAGGTAACTCCTCCCCCTTTACATATACTCTTGACGGCTTTTGATGTGGATTGCACCCATACTTCAGAATCAGTTCCTTCATCGTAATACTCCCTTCTTCTCGGTTAGAATCTCCGCTCCGCTAATAATATTTAGCAATGTATAAAAAGAGCCGACTGTCCGGGCTCCTGCCCAGACGGTCGGCTCATACTAATTATACTTCATGTGGTTTATTCCACTTCCGTCAGTCGTATAATCTATGTGCAAAATTTACCACTCGGTATAGTATATGTCAAGAGAAAATTAATGCACACCTAAAGAATACTGGTAGCACCAGCAAATAACAATACATATCAAATTCGACATTTTTATTGTATTTTCTACATAATTCGGCTATACTAGTCCCATAAAAAGGAGGGACTACTATGCTAATTTCCGCAATTATTTCGATTACGACTGCGCTGGTTTTTTATACGATTGGTGTTTGGAGCGAGAAGCTGCAAGGCCGGTTGAAAAGCTGGCATCTTATACTCTTTTATCTGGGGTTAGTTTTCGATACACTAGGAACTACTTTGATGAGCAGACTCACAGAGGGTGGTTTTGTACTGAACTTTCACGGAGTAACCGGCCTGCTCGCGATTATTCTTATGTTCCTTCATGCACTTTGGGCTACAATCGTTCTGCTAAAGCATGATGAGAAGGCAAAGAAAAATTTCCACAGGTTCAGTATCGTAGTGTGGCTGATCTGGCTGATCCCTTTTATCTCCGGTGCCGCCTTCGGAATGGCAAGGTAGTTATTCTTTTCTCAGCTCACTCCTTGCCATCTTTCTTACCAGATAGATTCCCTGGACAATCACCAGCATGCTGCACACCATAGCCATCACCTGTGCCGCCTCGTCACTGGCTGTAATCAGGTCAAAGCCCCCATGCCAGATTAATACGGGAAGGACACTGAAGCGACTTTCGCTGCATAACCAGGCGAGAAGGATGGAGCCAAAGCTTAAGCTGACTGCCCAACCAAGGATTCCGGGTCCCATATTAATATAGTTCTCATTGAAAAAGAATACCGGCAGATGCCAGAATATCCAAACGAGTGCAACAATCAGTGCACTGATCCGAAGGGAGTACCGCTTGTTGAGTTCGGGAAGAAGGAAGCCTCTCCAACCGGATTCTTCACCAATTCCGAAGGTTGCCACCCATACCAGGGCTGTCTGAAGGATATTTAAGCCCGGAAGCTTTTCGGTGAGTCCGAAACGGCTCCAATCGGGCCAAGCACCGACCATCAGCCGGTGTATCACTACGGAGGCAATTCCGTAGAGTACAGGCATCAGAATCGCAATTCCAAGCCATTTTAAGGGAAAGTGTATGGAGTAGGTTCGCTTGACCCAATTCTTTATTTCCTTCTTACCTCCTGTAATCAGAGAGGTAACTGCTGCCGCAATCAATGGCCCGAAGGATGCCAGATAAAATTGATAAGGAAGCATCGGCAGGTTCTTTTCCCATACCCTGTTAATAAGCAGGGGCAGCCATAACAGCCAGGTAATGCTGTAAGCTATAACAATATAAACTATGATTTTCCTGTCTTTCATATCGTCTCATCCTTTATTCTCTTTTGTGCTGTCTGCAGCATTCCACTGTTTTCATCTCATAATACCATATTTACTGTAAGATTAAAATGACCACGATATAAAATAAGCTGCAGTAAAACAGTTTCGTATCATGAAACGTTTTACTGCAGCTCTAATTCATTCTTTTAATAAAGCAAATGATCTCCGTATATTCCGAAAAGTCATTCCATTATTTAACTACGATTCTTCCCTGTCCTACAGGATTTGCATAAGCTTCTCCAACAACGCCGTTTAAATTATCGGTCAGATACTTGATCAGGATTTCATTATCGATCGCCACTTCATCCTTCAGAAGCTTACTGTTCTTGAACATGGTAAAACCATCACCGGAGCTCTTTAATGTATAATTGATACCTGCCAGCTTATACTTCTTCTTCAAATCCAACTTCTCATATTTGCCGGTCTTGCTGTTCAGAACTTTGATATTCTGTACACGGTATGCTCCGCTGACGCTCTGGAACATTCCGGTTGCATCTACGACAACAGAGGTAGGTACTGCGGAATTAATCTCGTAGGTCATACCGGATACCTGTAAGAAGCCGCCGCTTTCTGCGGGATAATTCTTTGCGCCAAGCTCCAGTGCATCCTTGATCTGCTGACCGGTTACTTCCATTACGCAACCCATATTGCTCCAAGGGAATACGGAAAGCAAGTTATTATAGGTGATATCGCCCTTCGCAATATTGTCTCTGATACCGCCGCCGTTCATGATTGCTACATCTGCTCCGAGAACGGTACGTAAAGCATCGGCACAGAAATCACCGAGATTCGTCTCCGCATTACGAACTGCACGCTTATTGGTTTTTAAGTCTAAGGTAGTAAGGTCAACCGTAGTCTTTCCAATCACTCTGGATACCTGTGACTCATAACCTTTTTTCACAGTTGCAATGAATTCCTTCACAGCGGAATCTGTCTTGGTATAGTCCTTTAAGGATACCAACTGGGTAGAAAGCTTACCCTTCTTCGTAATCACGAGTTCACCGATATTCGCAAATTTAGTTCCGGTAGAGGAAACGATGACGTCCTTACCGTCCATGTTCTTAGCGGTTGACTGTGCGTATGTACTATGGGAATGCGCATCCAGCATGACGTCAATACCGGTCGTATTTGCGATTACATTGGTAGAAGTCCACTGACTGGTGATACCATCGGTACCAAGATGTGCAAGTGCCACAACATAATCTGCTCCGGCCTTCTTAGCAGCATTGACAGCCTTCTGTACGCGGTCGTATAAAGCCTTACCTGTATCATCACCACAGAAGCCATAGATAAAATCGCCCTTCTTATTCTGGAAATAAGCTGGTGTAGATTTTGTAATTGACTCAGGAGACGAGATACCGATATATGCTACTTTGGTTTTGCCATAGTTCTTAATCGTATAGGCTTTATATACGGATTTATTTTTAGCCAAATCAACGAAATTACAGCTAACTACCTTGCTATCCAGCATGTTTGTCAGGAATTTCAACTGATCCATCTGATAGTCGAATTCATGGTTACCAAGGGTAACTACATCATAACCAACCTGATTCATGATATCGATGATATTTGCTCCCTTTGATAATGCACCGATCGTTGCTCCCTGTGCAAAGTCACCGCTTGAAACTACAGATACATAATCTGTCTTTGCCTGCATGTCCTTTTTTAATGCAGCCATGTTTGCATATCCGTCAACGGCACAATGTACATCATTGTCATAGAGAATAACAATATCACCAAGTGATACGTTATCAGTGGGATTAACCACAGTTGCTGCAGGTGTTGCTGTATCGGCAGCCAGACCGACTCCGGCGGGAGCTCCGGATACACCGAGCATTAATACAGATACGAGTACAGCTAATGTTTTCTTTGTAAACCTATTATACCATTTCATACTGTTTCTTCTCCTCTCGATAATAAAGTAATAATAGTGTACTAAAAACACTATATAATATTACCATATTGTCCATATAATTACAATGAACCATTGTACCGATATCCGTATTTTATCTCATTTTTGAACCGGTTTTATTTATGGAATACTTTCCAGAAGGCCCCGTCTGTATTGATGATGCTCATGATATCCTTAAAAGGAATATCAAACTCGACAAAGCCTTCCGCATAAGATGCAATCGCCCCGCTGTCAAAATAAATCGTCAAGGTATCCTTAGAGATCCGGAAGAACTGATTTTTATCGATCAGGCTTTTTCCGTCATAATAATAAACATAACCGTCCTTCGTTCTTTTCTGTATCTGACGATATACGCTCTTACTTAAGACAGAGACATAGTCGGAATTCTTCTTGAAGAGATCAGACAGCTGGTAGAAATCCCCCGTCTTCACATTCACAAAGTAATAAAAGCTAAGAGGCATGCCATGCGCTGCTCCAACCGGATAATCATAACCTGTTTTATTGATTATCAATAGATCCTTGATCTGCTTTACCGTAAATTCATCCGTTACAAACAATTCATCATTTTCCTTTAGCTTACTGCGGCTATCGGTGAACAAAGACTTAAGGTTTTGGTTGATGATAGTTTGTACATTTGCATCACCGATACCATCCACCACCGGATAATTGACAAGTACATATTTATTAGGCCTGAGCTTTGCGGTACTTACAGTAATACCGGAGGAAAACCGGCTGATACCGTCATTTTTCCAAATAACTGAGCCATTGGTTTTAAGATAGATGGTTTCATTGTCAATCTCTGCCTGAATGATGTCTCCGAGAACCTTTGCATTACCTCTGCCCTCAAGCTTAGGAAGAGAAGTTGCTTTCTTTCCGTTTGTATCGATAATATAAGTATATCTACTATCCGTTGCAGATGCATATCCATTGTTGAAGCTGCTGAGGTCATAGAATTGGAAGGTTGTGAGCTGCTTCCCCTTTTGATCGAATATCGCAGCCGGTTTGATGCTGATCTTATAGGCTTCGATGTTCGCCGGTGCCTTTTTTACACCGAACAGCCCCTCCCCCAGATCAATGACTTCTCCATAGATCGGTTTTATAATCACTTTACCATCTATTGAAACCACACCTTTTAGTAAGGTAAACTTGTTACTGATAATACAGTTACCGATATCCGTTATATTTTCATAAAGGTATATACTGCTCTTAGCATAGCTTTTCAATATCTTGCCGTTTTTGTTAATCACGCGGATTGTTCCCGTTTCTGTTACAACAGCGGTACCATCTGTGCGGAAAGCTCCTGCAAAATCATACTTCGGCTGTATCACCACAGTTCCCTTTGTATTGATGTAGCCTTGCTTGTAATTTTTATCAGGATCTGAAAAAGCTGCAAGGCCGTTATGGAATTCTTTAAGCGCACCCGCTGTCTCAAAGATCACTTCTCCGGATTGGTTGATCATCTGATACTTGTTACCGCTATATACAACCGCATAGCCTTCGGTAAAGTTCCCTGCTTCTATGTAAACCGGTTTAAGAATCAACTTACCTGTTCCGTCAATATATCCGCTTCTGACCTCCTGATTTGTCTTGATCCTGACAGGATAAAGACCGGAGGTTTCCTCCCCAATTGCCTGCCCGGATGCCGCTTGTGCCGTGCTCTGTACTTCTGTTCTGCCTGCTGCATAGACCACTCCGGGATGATTGGTGCCGCAGCTCAAACCGACAAACCCGATTAATCCGAGAAGTATCGCTTTTTTTATAAATCTTCCTGTTTTCATACATTCCCTCCTATTACACTGCCCTTTCTTTTCTTCATCCATTTTAGGATACCACAACATATTATATCCTATCTTTCAGGATAGACTCTTTAAGTTTCTCTTAATATTTTTAAGAATTTCTTTCAATCCTCTAATAGCCAAACAGCCGAATTTACCCGGGTCCGAATATAACGATTGTAACTGCAAACACTTCCTATGCAGTACTTAAGTTCTGACTGTATCTTTCGCGGCAACCATGCTACAATAGGTAAAGAAAGAGGATAAATGTTTCCATTTTTCTATCATATTATTATAATTCATGAAAGGAAGGATTCTATGGTTATAAAGAAATCAAAGATTGCAGTCGTAGGCTGCGGTATGGTAGGTTCCGCTACGGCCTTCAGTTTGGTGACACAGGGAATATGCGATGAGATTCTGATGATTGACATAAATGAAGAAAGAGCGTTGGGTGAGGTCTTAGACCTGCGGGATACAATCAAATATCTGGATCGTAATGTTAAGATCAGACAAGCAACCTACGCCGATTGCGGGGATGTGGACATTATCATTATTACGGCCGGTGCACCGCCGAAATACGGACAGACCAGACTGGATACCCTTGAGGCAAGCGTCCATATCGCGAAATCAATCGTCGAGCCGATTATGGCAAGCGGCTTTGACGGTATTTTCATTGTTGTATCCAATCCGGTTGATATTATTGCTCATTACATTTATAAGATATCCGGCCTTCCCAAAAATCAGGTCATCGGTTCCGGGACCGCGCTGGATACCTCAAGACTGCAGAACTTTATAGCCGAGATGGTCAATGTGGACCCCAGAAGCGTATATGCCTATTCGATGGGCGAGCATGGGGATTCACAAATGGTTCCCTGGTCTACGGTAACCATCGCAGGAAAGCCCTTTATTGATATCATTCAGGATAATAAGGAACTGGTAGGGGATGTTGATCTGGACGAAATCGTAAGAAAGACGACTCGGGAAGGCTGGGAGATTCTGAACAGAAAGGGCACCACCTCTTATGGCATTGCATCTACCTGTGTAGGAATAATTAAAGCAATTCTTTATGATGAGAACAAGATTATTCCGGTCTCCACTCTGCTGGAGGGGGAATACGGCCAGAACAATGTATTTGCAGGGGTTCCCACCATATTGAACAGAACCGGTGCTGCTGATGTGCTTGAGATTCATATGACAGAGGAGGAGTTAAAGAAATTCCAGAACTCTGCGGCCATCATCCGCGAATATTCCGACAAGATATTGGGATAGAGCCTTGGAAGATCATTGCAAGTCATCTGATTGATGAATAGAAATACCCCCGCGGGATGTTTTACCCTGCGGGGGTATTTAACAGGTACGGCAATTGTGGTGTTAACAAAAATCAGTGACGCTTCGAAGCATTTGTGATCTCCTTACATCTTTTGGACTTGATGAAGTACAGATACCAAGCCACAGTAAATACAGCTATGTACGTAATCGGAAACAGTAATTCCCAGGATAGCATTTCACCAAAGGACTTGTATTGAGCCTGTCCGGTGCCGACTAATTGCTCATTACGAACTCTGTCAATAAAAAGCAATAAATAGCATACAATGGAGAAGACCGCTTGTATGATCAGATATAGCTTTGATATTGCAACCAATTGCTTATTCAATGTAAAGCATAGGATCGCTGTGAATATTGTAAAAAGAATACAAAGTATACCTAATATCATAAGTACATTACGCAGCACAGGAACCTGTTGATAAGCATCATAAAACCGTGAGATAAAAGACAGCGTCTGCAGGATAACAGTTACCAAAATCATTATAACGAATAATAACAAAAATCCTTTCTTTTCTTCTTCATATTCGTATGGTTTTCTAAACTCCTCGTCCATGAAGTAACCCCCCCTATATACTTAAAATGATACCAATATTGCTCGGCGTGTATTATATAGTACCGCAATCTGGAATTTATTTCAATATTCCATTGAATGTCAGCAATTCCTGACTGATTTATCAATGATCGGAGTCAGTACAACAACGATCTGATAAAAATGGCCCAAAGTTGTATATTAGTATATTTTATGCTTATTTATTACAAAATTTGAGTACTTTATTCATTCTATAAGAATTTTATAAATGCTATAATATGGGCGTTATACTAAAAATGTTGTTGATTGATACACAAAAGACGAATGAATGGGGACTACATAAGCAAAAGAAAGGTGAAGGTATGGGGCCTAAATTAAAAAACATGTTACAGCCGAACAAGCTATTGGGAAAACAAAAGAAATCAACAGGAGAAATCAAGTTAAAAGCAACAAGAGAAATTCTTCACAGGGAAAAGGATGAACTGATGAAATCCTTACCGAAGGTGCGATTATTTTCATCTCTGAGGTTTAAGTTGATCGCTTCCTTTTTTATACCTATCATATGCATTATCATTCTAGGTATCGCCTCTTTCGAAAAGGCTTCCTCAGGTATTGAAGAGAACTACAAGACATCAACTGCTGATTCCATCAATATGGCCGCGGAGTATATGCGTTTCGGTCTTCAGAACGTGGTTGCAGCCAGTAACCAATATGTAAGCGATACCACTCTTTTGCAGTATCTGCGAAATGTCGGCGATAAATTAGAGATAAGCAACATCAATACGACGATTTCCAAATCGCTTTCTTCCAAAAAGACTTCGGATGAGTTCATTTCGAATATCTATATTATCTCGGACACAGCACCTTCGATCACAACAGCTCAGCTAAAACTGGGTAATAGCTTCTATGCAGGATTTTCAGAGACCGAGAACGGCAAGTTTCTAATTGCTAATCCAATGAAAATGATCTGGGACGGACAGGATGAATATCTTGACGAGAAACTGCAGACAGGCCC
>JAEZLY010000179.1 GCA_023414985.1 Bacillota bacterium
GGGATACGGAGATGTTCATGCTGGATTTATTTCTATTCACGGAACCCACCGTGGCGAAGACCCTACTCCGCTACCGGATCGATACCCTGGAGGGCGCCAAAAAGAAAGCAAGTCAATACGGCTGCCAGGGAGCCTTCTATGCCTGGGAGAGTCAGGAGGGCGGGTACGATGCCTGCTCCGATTATAATGTAACGGATGTATTTACGGGTAGGCCGATGAGAACCTATTTTAAAGATAAACAGATTCATATCTCCTCGGCGGTCGTATATGGAATCATGCGATATCTGGATTTTACCGGAGATTTATCCCTTCTTTATGAGGGTGGTGCAGCCACGGTAATCGAGTGTGCCAGATTTTATTATGGTTTATTGATCAAAAGGAGCATTTCGAACAGATATGAGCTACTGGATGTCATCGGTCCCGATGAATATCATGAACGGGTGAACAACAATGCATATACAAACCGGATGGCGAAATTTACTTTTGAAAGTGCGCTTCGGGTAATAAATCTCCTGGAGACCGGGCAACCGGAGCTGATTCAAAGCTTAGCCTCAGAATATGATTTCGAACAGCTGAAAGACGAGTTCTCAGATGCTGCCGAGAAGCTGTATCTGCCGCAGCCGGAGCCGGACAGCAGAGTGATAGAGCAATTTGACGGTTACTATAAGCTGGAGGAGGTAGCGCTGGAGAAGCTGAAAGAACGTATCCTTCATGAAAAGGAATACTGGGGTGGTGCCTATGGAATTGCAGCCCATACAAAGATAATCAAGCAGGCGGATGTGGTAACGATGCTGAACCTTTTCTCCGAAGAATATGAGAAGGAAGTACTTCAAAGGAACTGGGATTATTACGAACCAAGGACGGAACACGGTTCCTCTCTCAGTGCCTGCATGTATGCCATGCTGGCTTGTAAATGCGGAATGCCAGATAAAGCGTATCCGTTATTCTTAAAATCTGCGACAGCGGATCTGCGCGGAGGCGGAAAGGAATGGGCAGGTCTGATCTATATTGGCGGGACTCATCCGGCATCTGCAGGAGGCGCTTATATGACTGCCATCGAGGGCTTTGCAGGTTTGACTATAAAACAGGGCAGATTGAGTCTGGCCCCGAATCTGCCGACTCATTGGAACAGCTTAAGCTTTCGGGTATACCATCAAGGAAAACTGTATCAGGCTAAGGTCACAAAAGATCGGGGCGAATTAATCAGATTATCTTAGTAGCAGCACTGCTTCTTTATACAAAGATATGTTTCACGCTGCTTCTCTCTACAAGATGAATCGGAAGGATGATTTCTTTTTCCTGAATTGGATTGCCATCCAGCAGATCGATCAGGTAATCGACTGCAAGCTGGCCTTTTAATGCCGCATCCTGGTGGATGGTGGTCAGAGTAGGAGAGGTCAGCTGGCAGAAGTTGATATCATCGAAACCGATAATCGACATATCCTCAGGAACCCTTCTGCCGGATTGCTGGATACCTGCCATGATCCCAGCCGCCAGGATATCTGCTGTAGCAAATACTGCTGTGATATCCCGGCGTTCTGCTAACCGGCGGCCAAGTGCGAGAGTGCTTCCCGTATCCAGCTCCTGCTCGAAGATAAGTTCCTGACGATAAGGAATGGAAGCCTCAGACAGTGCATCCTTATAGCCCTGAAAGCGTTCCGATACAACACCTCGCATTGTGATTGGCGGAGAAGCAAAGGCAATGTTTCTGTGGCCTTTGTCGATCAGGTATTTCGCAGCGGTATATCCGCCTTTATAATCCTCTAGTCCGACGTTGCACAAATTGGACTGGGAAATATAACTGTCGATTAATATGATCGGAATGTTAAGCTCAGACAAGGTCTGGTAGAATTCATCCTGAAATACACCGGTGATGAACATACCGTCAACGTTCCAATTACGGAGGAAGGTCAATAAGTCTGCATTGGTTTCTACTGCGCGAAGCATCAGGTAATAACCACTTTCCCTTAGTCTGGTTTCAATCGCACCGATAAAGGCAGAATGAAAAGGATCTTCTACGATACTTTCTTTTTTATTCGATTTTATATGGCTGATCATTCCGATTACCTTAGAGGAACTCGAAACGAGAGAACGTGCGGACATATTCGGTACATAACCCATTTTTTCAATCGTATCGTTGATACGTGAAATTGTTTCTGCAGAAACACGACCTGCTCTGCCGTGAATTACGTTTGAAACAGTTGTGCAGCTAACGCCTACTGCGTTAGCAATATCTTTGATGGTAGACATAATCACAGCTCCTTTTAGTAAGTTTAAGGTTAAACTATATTTTGTAGTGTAGCATAAGTTGTTAGAATTGTACAGAATAAATTCAGATCATTTGATTGATAACAAAGAAGGATGGGAGGTAAGTTATATGGTAGGGATGAAAGGAAAAGCAATTTTTGAATGGCTGTTTGGAGGTATCTTGCTACTCACGCTCCTGCTCTTATTTCTCTTTACCAAGGGGAAGCTTGAGGCTGTTGCTGCGATGGCTAATATGGAGGATTCCAAATTAGTTCTCTATGAAGGTCCGAAATCTCTAAAGGATGCAACAGCAGCAGATATTGACTATGCAAAGGAGACGGAACGGGATTTTAAGCTGATGCATAGTACTGATACCTCAATTACAGTTAACGGATATGACAGCTTCGTCTATGAAACGAATGTTAACCTAAATCGATCCTGGTCGAGTGATTATCTACCAACTCAATCCAGGACACCGATTACCTATTTTGATTTTGAAGGAACGGCTAAGATTGTGGTAAAAGTGCCGAATATAGACCTGGAGACAGTGAAGATCAGTCCTTTAGGCGATCAAATCAAACCAAAGCTAGATCAGAAGGAGCATACGGTTACCTTTACGATATCAAAGCCGGATACCTACACATTGGTTTTCAATCATTCTCCATACCGGGCAGTCCATATCTTCGCCAATCCGATTGAGGTAAATCCTCCGAAGGACGGGGATCAGGGAGTTATCTACATCGGACCGGGTGAATGGAATATTGATAATATTCTTTTGGAGGATGGGCAGACTCTGTATCTTGCCGGAGGAGCAGTAGTTCACGGGATTATCCAGGCAAATCATGCAAAGGATGTGAAGGTAAAAGGCAGGGGGATCATTGACGGTTCTACCTTTGAAGGCTGGCATGGAAAATCCGCGCTGGTGCCGCTTAAATTCGATTACTGTGACGGAGTAGAGATCCGGGATATCATCGCATTGAATCCGAATGCCTGGGTATGCTCAGCGAATAGCTCATCAAATGCAATCATAGATGGGTTGAAGATTATTTCCTCCAGACCGAACGGGGATGGTATCACCCTTCAGTCCTGTACTGATTTTCAGGTGCAGAACTGCTTCGTCAGAAGCTGGGATGATTCGTTGGTAGTGAAAAATTATTCGGAAGTGAACTCGAAGCATATCGTCTTCTCCCAGATTCAGGTATGGACAGATCTTGCTCAGTCCATGGAGATTGGGTTTGAGACAAATAAAGGAAGCACAACGGATGCAAAGATATCTGATATCACTTTTGAGGATATTACAGTATTAAATAATTTCCATAAGCCTGTCCTATCCATCCATAATGCGGATGATGCCATAGTCTCAGACATCAGTTACCGTAACATTGTTGTTGAAAATGCGCAGATGGGCTCCGGAGACGGTAAGGATATGCCTTACCTGATTGACCTTTGGGTTACCAAGAATCCGAATTGGACAACGACGCCGGAACGTGGACAGATACGTAATATCACGATCGACGGGGTTAAGGTACTGGAAGGGAAATTCAACGGCTCAAGAATTCAGGGCTTTGATGAAACACATACCATTGAGAATGTAACCATTAAGAACCTTGAGATTCTTGGCGAGAAAATCAACACGCTGGAGCAGGGTAAATTTGAGATTGATGCTGCAACCACCAAAAGCCTTGTACTGGAATAGGGAAGGAGTGTATTGATATGAAGATCATACGAAGAGGTCTAATCCTGTTACTTTTTTGTGCAAATCTTGTATTGCTTGTGTATGTGTTACATGGTATCAAGGAGCCTATGCAGGAGATTCCGGCAGCCAATGTAACTGTAGTTAAGGCAAGAGAACAGACGGCGGCAGAAGAGCATCCCGACTTTGTGAAGGAAGAATATGTCCTGGTACTGCCTGAAGGGAAAAATGTAGCGGTGGATAAGCCCATTAGTGCCAGCAGCTTTAACGATGTCTATGCAGCAAATAAGGCAAACGATGGTAACGCAGGCGACGCTTCCTATTGGGAGGGCAAGAATGAGTATCCGAATACCCTGACCATTGACCTGGAAGCTCCTATTCCAATACATACCATCAGACTTTGCCTTAATCCTATGGATATCTGGGGGACACGTACTCAGGAGATCAGTGTGAAGATCAGTCAAGATGGGACGAATTATACGGAGCTGGTCGGCAGTAAGGAATATACCTTTGACCCGGCGGCAGGGAATGAGGCCCAGATTCCGTTTGACGAAGTGGAAGCGCAATACGTACAGCTGGAGATCACCTCGAACTCCGGAGCCAACGGCGGACAGATCGCGGAATTTGAGATTTACAGCAGGTAATTCCGGACAAATATATTTAAAAATCAGATTGTAAGAATAGACAGGCGGAAGGAAAAACAATTCCTTCCGCCTTTTTTGTATGGAATTTGGGGATGCGTCCATAATAGATAGGTAAGAAGTTTAGTGGTTTGATCGACACCGCGGTAGCGGCATACGGAGGTTGGGATGGAGAATTTAAATGAAAGCAAAAAATATCGAATGGGTCTGGATATCGGCTCTACTACAGTGAAGCTTGCAATTCTGGATGAAGATAACAGACTCGTCTACAGCGACTATAGAAGACATCTTTCCGATATCAGAAGCTCCTTGCTTCAGCTGATGGAGGACTGTCATAAGCAGTTGGGGGACTTACAGGTCAAGATCAGCATGACGGGCTCCGGTGGTCTGTCCCTGGCAAAAAGACTCAATATTAATTTTATTCAGGAAGTAGTAGCCTGTGCCAAAGCGGTTCGAACCCTAATCCCTGAGACGGATGTAGCAATCGAACTGGGTGGAGAGGATGCGAAGATTACTTATTTCACAGGTGGGATGGAACAGCGTATGAACGGAAGCTGTGCCGGCGGAACAGGTGCCTTTCTGGACCAGATGGCAATACTGTTGGATACCGATGCGGCTGGACTGAACGAATATGCGAAGGGTTATCGTATCCTTTATCCTATTGCTTCAAGATGCGGGGTATTCGCTAAGACGGATATCCAGCCGCTCATTAATGACGGAGCCAGGAAGGAAGATATCGCTGCCTCCATCTTACAGGCGGTTGCCAATCAAACCATCAGTGGACTTGCCTGCGGAAAACCGATCCGGGGTAAAATTGCATTTCTGGGAGGCCCGCTTTATTATCTTTCCGAGCTTCGTAAGCGCTTCACGGAGAGCCTTAAGCTGCCGGAAGGAATGTCTCTGGAACCTGAGAACTCCCAGCTTTATGTGGCAATCGGAGCAGCC
Organism: Bacillota bacterium; assembly: GCA_023414985.1. Taxonomy (GTDB): domain Bacteria; phylum Bacillota; class Clostridia; order Lachnospirales; family Lachnospiraceae; genus Mobilitalea. The sequence goes on from JAEZLY010000179.1 coordinate 5,527, forward strand.
CTGTCAAATAGTAAGAACAAAGATGCAGCGCTCAGTGAACTGTGCAGCAGATTGAACCGTATACCGAAATCAGCTGAGGAGGAGATACACAAGCTTCCCCCCCTTTTCACGTCTGAGGAGGAGTATGAGGAGTTTAGGAGCAGGCATCAGAATGTGGATTTGGCAAAGGGTGAACTGAACAGCTATGAAGGCGGTACCTTTCTGGGGATTGATGCCGGCTCCACGACGACGAAGCTGGTATTGCTCGGAGAAAAGGGAGAGCTGCTATTCTCTAAGTATTGCAGTAATGAGGGAGATCCCATCGGAAGGCTGACGATTCTAATGAAGGAGCTCTATGAGCAGCTGCCGGAAAAAGCTTTTATCTCCGGCTGTACAGCAACAGGCTACGGGGAAGCCCTTGTCAAGGCAGCCTTTCATGCGGACTTCGGGGAGATTGAGACAATTGCCCATTATAAGGCGGCAAAGCATTTCCTACCGGAGGTGGATTTTATCCTCGATATCGGAGGACAGGATATGAAATGTCTTCGCATCAAAGAGGGGGCCATCAGCAGCATCCTTCTGAACGAAGCCTGTTCCTCCGGCTGCGGTTCCTTTATTGAGGGCTTTGCCAAATCGCTTCATATCAGTATAAAGGAATTCGTCAAGGCAGCATTGTGCGCCAAAGCACCGGTTGATCTGGGAACGAAATGTACCGTGTTTATGAATTCCAAGGTGAAGCAGGCACAGAAGGAGGGGGCAGAGCTCGGTGATATCTCGGCGGGCTTGTCTTATTCCGTTATTAAAAATGCCATCTATAAGGTAATCAAGCTTCGGGACGAGAAAAGCCTCGGAAAGCATATTCTCGTCCAAGGTGGTACTTTTCTGAATGATGCCGTGCTGCGTGCCTTTGAACTGGTGACGGGCAGGCAGGCAGTTCGGCCTGAGATAGCAGGCTTGATGGGAGCTTACGG
>JAEZLY010000224.1 GCA_023414985.1 Bacillota bacterium
ACCTTAGATTCACAGCTTTGCGTCCTTACTTTTCAGCAAGTTTGCTCTTGACTATGTCAGTTTACAATAAAATTCAAAAAATTACAATTGGTAGGGCCAATTTTATAAAACTTTAATAATCTTAAAAAAAGGTAAAACCTGAATATCACTGGTTTTACCTTTTTTATATCGTAAGTATCCCTTATAAATTGTGTTTGAAAAATTCGAGAATGACCTCCAGAACCTCTATGCTCCAGAAGGATCCCTCATGAGGTGCTCCCTCCACACATACCAGGGAAGCATCTGCTCCTGCTTCTAAAAGCTTGTGATACATCAGCTCACTCTGAGAATAATTGACCAGCTCATCCTGATTACCATGCAGAATTAAAAACGGTGGGTATTCCTTTCCTGACTGAATATGATTGACCGGATTAATCTCCTGCAGCCTCCTGACATTTTCACTTGTGTCTTCTCCTCTCAGACCTTCGAAGATCTGCCTCATTCCCTCCGGCAGGAAGGCGATAGCATTGATCGCCTCTGTTAAATCTGTAGGTCCGAAGCAATCCACAACGGCCTTCACCGTATCCGTAACATCCTGATATTCGCTGGTTCTGTATTTAATCTCATCTCCTGTCAAACCAGCCAAAAGTGCCGTATTGCCTCCTGAGGAGGTTCCCCAGATTCCGACTCTCTCCGGATCGATCTGATACTGCTTGGCGTTCTTTCGCAGGAAACGGATCCCTGTCTTGACATCCTCCAAAAATGCAGGAAAGGGATGACCCTCCAGACTGTTTCTATGGGTCAGTGTTGCAACGATATAGCCTTCCCTGGCAAATTGCGCTAACTGAGGAATCTCATAATTCACATCGGGGAAGGTCCAGGCACTTCCCTGAACGAATACGATCAGAGGATATTTCTCCTGCTCGCTTCCGTCAGGCGTCCATGGCTTAAATAGCTGCAGCTTTAATTCGACTCCCTGTGCTGTTGAGAATATCACATCCGGCACCATCGCTGCCATACCCTTCAGGGACGGATTATTATTGATCACTCTGACTTCTTTATGTTCCATTGTCCTCTCCTCCTAAATTTCCATGTGATTATAGCTTCTTTAAGAAAATCCACCAATTCGGGTCAAACCCTTCGAAATAAATTTCTTCACATTCCACCAGTTCCTGAAGCCATTTTCTGGTCATCGGAAGCATATTCTCGAATAAATCAGACGGGTAACCCCAATCCAGATCCAGCTGGAACATATAGTGGTTGATAGCGATGATGCCGTCCTTCTTCAGAACCGTTAGAAGCGTTCGCAGAAGACCTAAAAATGGAGCTTTAGCATGCTGTTCCAGAGTACCCTCCCTCATCTCTTTCTGCAGAATCTCTATCATTTTAGGCAGAGTCTCCATCCAGTCCGAATATATGGTATCGACTCCCTCGCGATCACATAATATAGCTTGGATTACATCATTGACTGCATGCTGAAAAGCAATGACATCAACTGCCTCTCTGCCTATGTAATTCTCAATCATTGCAGCATCGTCTTCAATCAGTTCCATTTTCAGATTTAAGTTTTTCGTCTTATCCAGCAGGCTTACATTCAACATTTTATTCATGTTGGCCGTAATGTAATGACTGCCCGGATGTGTGATGCTCATTACCTGAGGGATCATGTCCGCATCTCCGGTGGCTACTTCCAGAAGCTTCAGCTCCTCTTTGTGGTGAATCGTCTTTAAGACCTCCGCCCACCTGGCTCTGAAAAACATATCGTTCACTGCTGTAAAGCTTGCAATTGGCATCTCCAGCAGCTTTCTCAATTGTTCTTCCGCTTCCTTTTCTGGAATCCTGCAGAATTCCTCGTACTCCTTTTCATTTAGATATCGTCTGGCACATTCCTTTATCACGGGGCGCCATTTACCATAGTCATCCAAAGGTATCATTCGTTCTTTCCTCTCTTTCTATTATTGTAATTCCGATTTTATAATTACATATGCATAGCATATGGATGGGTCTGTTCCTGTTATGTCAAATTGTACCATATGTGACAAAGAATCAAAAGAACCAATTTCATTATAATTTATCATACCGGCTGTTGTTCATTTCCTTTTCCCTTTTATTCATAATTATTAATAATTTTCCTATTTTTATTTTATTTTCCTCCGCTATGATATTGTTATGATCAATCAGAAAGAGGAGAGATACCATGTGGATCAAGAATTTAAGACAAAGAAAATTGCAGACCGTATTAATATTTTTGATTATTACGATCTGCACGATGCTTTTGACAGGTGCGGCAAGTATCCTGACTTCGTTGGAAAAGCCCAGCCGGGAATTTGCGAAAGCCTGCCATGCCATCACTGCCAAGGTTTATCCTTATACAAACGATGTGGATAAAATCCATACCATGGGCGATCAGTTCTCAAGACTTTCCAATGTAGAACGGGTAGAGTACCTAAACAGCCACTATGTGGCTGAGAATATATTCCTGAACGGAAAAAAAGTGGAGACCTTTACAAACCTTACTGAGTATAACGACTATGTCTTTGAACCCGCACTTTATCTGGAAGGCAGCAAGGAGATCGGTAAGGACCTCACGGCTGACGAATGTATCCTGCCGATCTGTCTCAGTAACGAATATGATATCCATATCGGCGATACCGTAACCGTCAGACTTGCAGATCAGGATGTTACTTACCGGGTTGCAGGCGTATACACTGATCCATACCAGACCAGTACAGCATATGACAGTGATATACTAATTCATAAGCTGCCTTCCACCGACAGTCGCCTCAGCATCGCAATTTATGGAAGAGAACATATTACAGGACGGGAAATTGAAGAAACCTACCGTGAAACCTATTCCGGCATCTTTAATGGTTTTTATCTGCCCTTGGAGGACCGTATTAACAACGGTTTACTCGTCGGACGTATCATAGGAGCGATGTTTCTGGCTGTAGGTATGATTATGCTTTTAGTCAGCGGACTGATGATTTACTATATGATAAAGAATGCAATGATTGCGGATGCAAAATCGATTGCAGTCTATCGAACCATGGGTTATACCGCTTCTGATATTATGGCCATGTACATCAAGCTGTATTTTGCGGTTATTACCCTGGCCTGCCTGATTGGTAATGTCTGTTCCGTATTCATATCCGATACGATCCTGACCTCTATCTATGAGAACATGGGTAAGCTGAAGGCTGACTATTCCATCCTGTCCGGGCTGATCTGCTATTTCATAATTACAGGGTTTATCCTTTCACTGATCATCCTCATCATCAGGAAAGCCGGCCGCATGAAACCGGTCATCTCACTCGGCGGTGCGAGCTATGGCGGCATTAAGAAAAAGAAACATTACAAAGGGAACTCCTCCCTTCAGTTTTCTGCCTTCGGTATCGCTTACCGTACCTTCATCCGCGAAAAACGAAGTGCTTTCAGTATTCTGCTTACCTGCATCGTCACGATCTTCAGTGTGAACTTTATCGTAATTTCCCTGGATGTAGCCAACGGCATGGAGGAAAACAATGATTTCTGGATTGGTATTGATCAGTCGGATGTCATGGTGGGAGTTGCTGAGGAAGAGGATTATTCCTATGTAAAAAGCATAATTGACCAGGATAAGCGTACTGATCACACGCTCAGCAGTAATTTCGAAGCAAGAATTGCTATGCCTTGGAAAAAGGGCATGTCCAATACTACGATGACCGCCTTTCTGTATGATGATTTCGATATTGCTGCTCTCCCGGTGACTGCCGGCAGAAATCCGAAATCCGCAGACGAAATTGCAATATCAACTATGATGGCCGCGGAGCTTCACAAAAGTATCGGAGACTATATCGAGATTTATCTCAACGACCATACAAAAGCAGATATGTTAATTACAGGATACTTCCAATCCTATATGCAGTTCGGCAGACTGTGCCGTCTGACGACCTCCGCTTACACAAGCCGTAAGGCAGATTTTCAATATAACAACATATCAGTCTATTTAAAGAATTCCAAGGATATGGATAGCTTTATAAGGGATATGAAGAATCAACTCGGTGGGAAAGGGAAGGTTATAAAAAGGACCGAGCAATACTCCAGTATCATGAATATGATCGTCCTTCCTCAGCAGAGGGCAATTCCACCGGTTGCAGCCCTGATTATCCTGATTGCGGGAATCAATATCTTCAGCATCGTATTCCTGAAGAATTTAAAGGCCTTCAAGATCAACAGCATTTATAAATGTATCGGTTATACCTCCTGGCACTTAATCCGGGCCAATCTGATCTATGTGCTGCTGATTGCCCTGGCATCCGTCATCCTGACCTTTCCGATCAGCCTGCTTACTTATGCCCCGATTATGCGGCTATGCTTATCCTTATTTAACTTTACAGAATACCCGATGCAGTATCAGACCTCGCATCTCATCCTGGCGAATGTTACTGTCATACTTGTGTTTATCCTATGTACCCTGGCTTCCTCCAAATCACTGTTTAAGCTGAATGCCAGAGAACTGGTTCAGGAATAGAAAGGAGTTTATCATGAAAAATGCGATTATTAAAACCGAATTACTATGTAAGAGCTTCATCAGCGACGGTGAAGTAAATAACGTGATAAAGAACATGAATCTGGAAATCTACGAAGGGGACTTTACCGTCATCATGGGAAGCTCCGGTTCGGGTAAATCCACTCTTCTCTATTCCATCAGCGGAATGGATGAAATCACGACCGGTAAAGTGTTATTTGACGGACAGAATATCACTCATCTGAGTGACCGTCGGTTATCCCGTCTGCGTAAGGAAAAGCTGGGATTTATCTTCCAGGGAATTCATCTGGTCCCTAATCTGACTGTGTATGAGAATATATTAAGCCCTACCTATAAGCTGAAGAAGGATAAAAGGGAGACTGATCAGAGAATTCAAGCGCTGCTGGAAAAAATGGAGCTGCTGAGTCAGAAGAAAAAATTTCCCAACCAAATGTCAGGCGGTCAGAAGCAAAAGGTTGCAATCTGTCGTGCCCTGATTAATCAGCCCAAGATTTTATTTGCGGATGAGCCGACCGGCTCCCTGAATTCCTCTCAGGGGGAAAATGTTCTGAATATATTCTCCTCCATTCATAAGGAAGGTCAATCCATTGTGATGGTAACCCATGATTTAAAGGCTGCCCTCAGAGGAAACCGGATCATCTACTTAAAGGACGGACGCATTGACGGTGATTTACAACTGGAGGAATATTCTGATGAAACCAGCAGGGAACGGGAAGAAACCGTATATCAATTTCTGAAGGAAAAGGGCTGGTAAACCGTTTTTAAACCATAGAAAAATACGTTGTCAATCCTGTTCGGAATAGTTATAATTACTGTATATTATGGGCAAGGAGCCAGAGTAATCCTAAATAACTTAAGATCTATCGGGTTCGCGATAGGATATCTCTCTGGAAGGGGAAATTATGGGACAGAAAGTATTAATTATCGAAGATGAGAAGGAATTAGCGACGATCTTAGGCGCTTATCTCGAAGTAGAAGGCTTTATTCCTGTTGTCAGACATGACGGTATCGAAGGTCTTGCCGCATTTGAGAAAGAGCAGCCGGGCTTAATTCTTCTCGATATCATGCTTCCCAAGAAGGATGGTATCTCAGTATGCAAAGAGATCCGCGAGCAAAGCGATGTCCCGATTATCATGATCTCTGCAAAAAGCGGTGAGATGGATAAAGTAATTGCGCTCGGTATCGGTGCGGATGATTATGTCACCAAACCCTTCAGTCCTCTCGAACTGGTGGCGAGGGTAAAGGCTAATCTGCGCAGATATGAACAGCTACTGAATAAAGGTAACGTATCCAAGGATGAGCTTATCCTCGGTGATCTGGTTCTGCAGAAAACTTCCTATACTGCTCTCGCAAAAGGGGAGATATTATCCCTGACGACAAAGGAATTTGACTTATTGTACTTTCTTTCTGCCAATCAGAACCAGGTATTTACCAAGGAACAGATTTATAGCGGGGTCTGGGGCTATGAGAAATACGGTGATGATAACAGTGTAACCGTATACATAAAAAGAATCAGAGAGAAATTATCCGCTTATCAACTGGATTATATCAAGACTGTATGGGGTGCCGGATATAAATTATCCGTAGACCAGGTATAAAAGGAATTGGGGGAGGCATATGAACAAAAAACTCCACAAACTGAATATCATAACGGCTGCCATCATAGCAGCTGTTCTTTTCGTATCCTTCTTATGCAGTTACCTCCTCTTTCAAGCTGTGGATTTTAATGAATACGATAACGGGAGCCGGTTGTTAGTCCAGGAACAGAAGGATGCTCTGGAGCAGGGCAGTTATCATAAAGGAAGCTATCCTTATATCGTATTTGATCTGGCGGGGAAAGTAATTTACGCCGACCGCGAATTCCATACCTCGGTTGGGCAAGCTGTAAATGCCCAGGAAATGCTGCAATTCGATAAAAGCTTTGTAAGGGACTATCCGAATACCGTGAAAGAAAGCTTCATTCTTCAAAGGGAAGGAACTACCTACGCTTTTGCTGTCTTTCTTCTGCCCAAATCAGAGGTCTATCAAGCTTCCTATCGAGGTAATCTCGGAGTAATCTATCTTCCGCTTATCCTGGGAATTCTGATCAGTATATTGCTCCTCGCCATCCGCTCCATGTACTTTAGCACCCGCGTCCTAAAGCCCTTAAGAGAAATCAGTGCCTCCGCCAAAGCAATCATTGCAGGAAATTACAATCTGGAAGTACTCCGCACCTATTGGAAGAGGGCCAATGAAAACGAAGTCGGAGACCTGTCCTATGCCTTCGAACTGATGAGGGATGAGCTGAAAGCGAAACAGATTCGGGAAGAGGAACTAAAAAAATCACAAAAAGAATTGATCTCTTGTATCTCCCATGATCTAAAAACTCCGATCTCAACCATAAAAGCCTACAGCGAAGGCCTCCGTGACAATATCGCCAGAAATCCTGTACAACAAGTGGAATTCATTGGTGTCATCATCAATAAGACAGACCTGTTGATCGGTATGATCAATGAACTGCTGACCTATTCCAATGCACAGCTGCAACAGTTGGAGATTAACCGGGAAGAGCTTTATTTTCTGGATTATTTTATACCGCTGATGGCTGAGGTCAAGATCTTTGTTGAACAGAACGGCTTTGAATTCTCCTATACCGCACCTCTTTCCAACCTGATCGTGACCATCGATCCGAAGAGGATTACCGAGGTGATCTATAATCTGGTCGAAAACAGCATGAAATATGTGGATGAAAAGGACGGGAAGATCCTGATTGAAGCAGAGCTCGCTGATTGCTTCGTCCTGATTAAGGTAATAGATAACGGCCCCGGAATTAGTGCCGATGATATTCCTTATGTGTTCGATAAGTTCTACCGGGCGGAAAAATCAAGAAGCTCCAGCATTCCCGGCTCCGGTCTGGGGTTATCCATCTGCAAATATATCGTAAACGAACACGGCGGAGATATCTACTGTAAAAGCTCCAATAAGAGCGGCTGTGAGATCGGTTTTACAATTGAATAAAAAATAGCCTGTGCCGGAATAAATTCCGTACAGGCTGTAGTTGTTATCAGTTATGCCAGATTAGACTTGGGTCAATATGGTCCATATCCTTAGAGCAGGTTCTTGCCATGACTCCCGACAATTCCTCATTCATCTCCTGAATTCTCTTCTGTACCCCGTCCGCTCCATTTTCTGCTAGAGGTTTCATCAGCTCCCGTCCGACGCAGACTGCTGTTGCACCGAGTGCCAATGCCTTAAAGACATCGATACCGCTCTCAATTCCGCAGTCTACAAAGATTGGTATACGCCCGTCAACTGCTTTTGCAATCCTCGGAAGGATCATGAGAGGCGGAACTGCATAGTTCTGTATGCCGTGGTGGTGGGAAACTACAATACCTTTAGCACCTGCATCGATACATTTACAGGCATCCTGTTCACTGAGTACTCCCTTGACAATGAAAGGAAGCTTGGTCGCGCCGATGAAGCTCTTCAGCTCCTCCAGAGACTTTACTGCCATCGGCAACCCCAACACATTATCATATTGCCCTCTGTGGTTAAAGGAGTGGTCAATATCCATACCAACCGCCATGACGCCGCATTTCTCTGCATGCTCAAGCTTCCGGAAGATCTCTCTGTTATCAGCATGGGGTTTGATAATTTTAATTGTCCTTGCTCCGGTTGCTGTAATTGCTTCCAATTCCTCATCTTCACCCATGCCGGTCCACATAACCGCATTAGCAGCAAAAGCCCCCTTCGCCATCTCGACCATGCCATTCGGACGGGTGTTATTCAGATGGGATAAAGCCGCTGTCATTACCGGTGTGGAGAAGGTTTCACCGTATAGCTTCAGCATGGTGGACGGTATCGCCGAGTCTATGTACCGCAGCTCCAGGAGCAGTGAATCAAAGTATTCGCGTGTGATCCGGTTAGAATCCCCGGCTCTGTAATTTGCTGGTGTATCCTGTTTCATCGCAGCCTCCTTGTTACGTTTGCCGTAACTCTTCTATGTTATCTTAATTTCTATACTGATCCTTCTATCATAGCATAGTAC
>JAEZLY010000227.1 GCA_023414985.1 Bacillota bacterium
CCGCCTGCCTGCGCCGCCTTTGCCATCTCTCCGATATCGGTGACATTCGGACTGAGCTTCATGATGATCGGCTGCTTTGCACGTTTCTTCAGTTCTGATGTGATTGCTTCCACACAGTTCGGATCCTGACCAAAGGCAATACCACCTTCCTTCACATTCGGGCAAGAGATATTAATCTCCAGCATATCCACATCACAATCTGAAAGCCGTTCTACCACAGCGCAATACTCCTCCGTGGTCTTTCCAACTACATTCACAATGATCTTTGTATCAAATTTTCTTAAAAAAGGAATGTCCCTGTTAATGAACACATCCATTCCGGGATTCTGAAGGCCGATGGCATTTAACATTCCGCCGTAGGTTTCCGCAACACGGGGTGTCGGATTCCCCGGCCAGGGAATGCTTGATACACCCTTGGTAGTCACTGCCCCGAGCCTTGACAGATCCACATAATCGCTGTATTCCATACCGGAACCGAAGGTGCCGGAGGCTGTTGTCACAGGATTTTTGAAAGGTATGCCTGCTACTGTTACGTTCAGCTTCATAGCTCCACCTCCTGTGCATAAAATACCGGGCCGTCCTTACAGATTCGTTTATTCTTAACATTACTGTGGTGATCCGTCTCAGCCGTCTTACAGACACATCCAAGGCAAGCACCGATACCGCAGGCCATACGTTCCTCCAAGGATAGCTGGGCTGTAATGCCCTTTTCCATAGCGAAAGCCTTGATTCCGCGCAGCATTGGTGTCGGGCCGCAGGCAAAAAGGATATCCGCCTCCAGCTGTTGTTCCCGGATGGCGTCCAGAACATTTCCCTTGGTTCCTCTACTGCCATCCTCTGTTGCTATATATACTTTTCCATACGGAAGAAATTCCTGATCAAGAAATGTGATGTCTCTGTATCCTAATACAATTTGTTTTTCGCAATTTAGCTGTTTTGCCAACTCTAACATCGGGGGAATTCCTATACCGCCTCCGATTAATATTGCCTTCTTTCCTTCCAGGGTAAAGCCGTTCCCAAGGGGCCCCATTACCTCAATGGTATCCGCCGCCTCAAGCTGCGCAAATTCTGTGGTCCCTTTGCCGGCGGTTCGGTAAACCAGGCGGATTGTTCCCTTCTCCCTGTCAATCTCGCAGATACTGATCGGTCTGGGTAATAGTCTGCTGCCATCCTTACAATATAGGGATACAAATTGCCCCGGCGTGGCTTCATCTGCAATATCCTCTGCAACCAGCCACATACTGTAGATGCTCTCAGCAAGCATGATGTTTTCTGTGATTACGGCTTTCTTTTTCCTAGCGACTGACATAACATTTCTCCTAAGATTTGATTAAAATAAATATAAAAAATATACGGAATAAGCTAAGCTCGGATGCTTCGCATCCTCGCTCGCGTTGCGCGGGCTATCACAGTAATCACTCCCTTGAAACCACCTGAAAAACGGATGGTTTCAGTGAGGTGCTTCCTGCGATAGCCCTTTGCTTATTCCGTACATTATAACTTAATTATTCATTCCAGACAAGGCATTTTTTAGGGGCCCTGCTATTTTTTATGTCATGGTACCGAAGCAGTCAGCCTTCAATTATTTTCACGTGCAGCTTTCGAATACGGGGTCCGTCAAATTCCATAAAGTAAATACCCTGCCAAGTGCCAAGCAGGAGCCTGCCGTCCTCTATAATCAATGTCTGTGAAAAGCCCATCATGCTTGCTTTAATATGTGCAGCCGAATTCCCCTCACTATGATGGTATCCATCGGCCAATGGCACCACCTTGCTCATCTCCATCATAAAATCCCGAACCACATCCGGATCAGCATTCTCGTTAATTGTTATTCCGGCCGTCGTATGCGGTACAAATATAATACAGATCCCATTCTTAACACCGCTGTCGTTCACAAGCATTCTAATCTCTCTTGTAATGTCGATCATTGCACAATGCTGACCGGTTTTTACTCCAAATGTATAAACTTCTCCCATCTGTAATACATCCTTTCCTGACTTTACCTTATCATTTGTTTACAAATGCCCCCACCTAAATACATAAAATAATTTTATGCAATAAGTATAATACTTAAAATAATTGATACATATATGTAATAATACCCAGCATATAGGAAGGCTAAAAAAATAAAAAATATCTTGATAGCCCCTCAACGCTACTCATATTATCGGAAAAATTTGTTGATTCGGCAAGCAGTAATTTTGAATTAAATAGGTGGCAGTTCAAATTCGGAAGTATCACCAATTATTTGGTAATTAATTGATCATACTTTGGTGATTATTTGCATTTATGCACGAATTATGACTAGTAATCATATATTTCGTAGAATTAGATAATACATCGTAAGAATAAACCGTAAAGTAGGTGTCAAGCCTTGACACACCTAAGCTACTATGATATATTTACCATCAGGCTTTATGACAGCTTAGCGGTGCAATTAATCTTTATGGTAATGTCAATTTTAATTTGAGAGGAAATGAAAAAGATGGCAAACAAGAATCCTATTGTTACAATGGAACTTCAAAACGGAGATTTAATTAAGCTTGAATTATATCCCGAAATTGCTCCCAACACAGTTAATAATTTTATCTCTCTTGTAAATAAGGGCTTCTATGACGGGTTAAAATTTCATAGAGTAATTCGCGGTTTTATGATACAGGGCGGTGACCCGGAAGGTACCGGTATGGGTGGCCCCGGCTATTCAATCAAAGGCGAATTTTCTTATAATAATTTTCCCAATAACTTAAAGCATACCGCAGGTGTAATCTCCATGGCAAGATCACAGCGTCCCGATTCCGCCGGATCCCAGTTTTTCATTATGCATAAAGATTCCCCTCATTTGGATGGTTCCTATACAGCTTTCGGTAAAGTAGTCGAAGGTATGGAGTCAGTTAATAAGATTGCCGAGACAAAGACAGATTATTCCGATATGCCGCTGGAGCCCCAGATCATGAAGAAGGTTACCGTCGATACCTTTGGAGAAGAGTATCCGCAGCCCGAGACCTGCTAAAAAGAAATTTAACAATATTAAGCGTTCTATTTTTCATAAAGAATAAGAGACGGACTGCCAACGCATCCGTCTCTTTTATAATACCGCTATTTTCAGTTATCTGGTCTGATGCTTCTCAATCATCTCCATAAGCTCGATAAATTTCTCCTGATCTCCGCCAACGTCCGGATGGTAGAGCTTGCATAGCTCACGAAATCTCTTCTTCACCATCTCTGCATCCGCTTCATAGGGCAGTCCGAGAAAAGTCAGCAGTTCCGGATCCTGAAGCTCCGTCATCTGCATCCCCTTTTCCTGGTACATTCTAAAATAAAGTCTGAACCAATATTCCTCGAATACCCGTCCCAGCTCTTCCTCATTCATTCTCTCAAGCCTATCAAGTGTATATCGGTTCTTTGCGGATTGATGCTCCTGCAGGCAGAACATTTCCTTCCATACCAACGGAAGCTCCTCCAACTGCCTGGAACAGGCATTTTCTTCAATGTAATGGTAAGAAAATCCATATCTTAACCGCATTTCCAACTTCTTCAGCTTTCGGAGCTTTTGTTTGAGCTCTTTTCTATGCATAGAACTACCTCTTTGCCGCCATCCATGCCTGTCTCAAGTCTTCTCTCATATCGATCACGGCTTGTCTGGACGCATCTGCATATCCCTCGGAGCCGAACTTCTCATATCCCTTCAGCTTATAGGCTGCGATAATCCCCCTCGAGGAGTTTACGATTGCACCTAAGCCATCCCGATTGAAATAATGTACCAGATCCTCAGCTTTTCCGCCCTGTGCACCATAACCCGGTACCAGAATTAAGGTCTTTGGCATAATCTCCCGAAGGAGCTTTCCCATCTCGGGATAAGTTGCACCAACTACAGCACCAACGTAGCTGTAGGTATTTCCCATATGCTGCTCGCCCCATTCAGCCACCTTTTTTCCAACCAGTTCATAAAGCGGTCTGCCGTTCACCAATTGATCCTGAAAATCTCCGCTGGAAGGGTTAGAGGTTTTCACCAGAATGAATAGACCCTTCTTTTCCTCCTTACATACTTCAAGAAATGGATTTACCGCATCCGCTCCCATATAGGGATTTAACGTAACGAAGTCCTCATCAAAGCCTCGGAATTCCCTTCCTCCCAGAGTAACCTTACCCAGGTGTCCGATCGCATAGGCTACTGAGGTGGAACCGATATCTCCTCGCTTGATATCCCCGATTACAACGAGTCCCTTCGCCTTACAGTAATCCACCGTCTTCTTAAAAGCCTTCAGCCCTTCGATGCCGAACTGTTCATACATAGCAATCTGGGGTTTTACCGCCGGAACAAGGTCATAGGTCGCATCGATGATCCCTTTGTTGTATTGCCATACCGCCTCAGCCGCACCTTCCAGGTTCTCACCCTTCTCACTGTATGCCTTCTTCAGGATCTGCTCCGGTATATAATCCAGCATTGGATCCAGCCCGACCACAATCGGTGCCTCCAGTTTCTCGATTTTTTCCACTAATTGATTGATCATTTCAACCACCCGTACCTTTCTGTTTATTCATGAATACCTAAGAGCACGATAACTCCGATTATTCCTTTTGCACTATTCCTTATAACGATAGATCAGTCTTCCGCCGACAAAGGTATACTCCACCCTTCCGGTTACCTTTCTTCCTTGGAACGGTGAATTCTTGCCTTTGGAATGAAAATGGTTTACGTCTATGGTATATTCCGCCTTCGGATCCGCGATTACCAGATCTGCAATCCTTCCCTCTCCGATACAACCTCTGGTACTTTTCAGAATACGTGCCGGATTGGCGCTCATCTTCTCAACCATCTGGGTTATGGTCAGGTATCCCTTTAGGACCAATTCCGTCATCACAAGGGCAAATGCCGTCTCTGAACCCACAATTCCGAAGGGCGCTTCTGCCATGGATTTTGCCTTCTCGTCTGCAGAATGCGGTGCGTGATCCGTAGAGATCACATCGATCGTTCCATCCTTTAACGCTTCCTTTAAAGCCTGGACGTCCGACGACTTACGCAGCGGCGGGTTCATCTTATAGTTGGCATCATCGGATAAGATATCGTCCTCCGTTAGTGTAAAATGATGCGGGCATACCTCACCAGTGACTTGAATTCCGTCCTGCTTCGCCAATGCCAGCATCGCTGCACTGTCCTTCGTCGAGATATGACAGAGATGAAGTCTTGCTCCGGTCTCCTTCGCCAGTAGAATATCTCTTGCGGTAATGATGTCCTCTACCGCATTGGAAATCCCGGGAAGCTTAAACTGCTCCGCTTTTTTCCCTGCATTGATCACACCTTTTCCTACCAGACTTTTATCCTCGCAATGGGCGAAGACCGGAAGGTCATACCAGGCCGCCAGTCTCATGGCTTCCGCATATAGCGCCGTATCCATGACCGACTTGCCGTCCTCACTGACTGCAACAGCCCCTTTTGTTTTGAGCGCTTTCATATCCGTCAGCTCGCTTCCGGCCTGACCGATCGTGATTGCGCCTACGGGCAATATATTTACCACTGCTTCCCGCTCAGCCTTCTCCAAGATGAGAGAAATCATCTCTCCGCAGTCGGTTGCAGGTTTTGTATTCGGCATGGGGCAGATTGAGGTATATCCTCCAGCTGCCGCAGCCATGCTCCCTGTTGCAATTGTTTCCTTATATTCGTAC
This sequence comes from Bacillota bacterium, assembly GCA_023414985.1. GTDB lineage: Bacteria > Bacillota > Clostridia > Lachnospirales > Lachnospiraceae > Mobilitalea. The sequence continues at coordinate 5,665 of JAEZLY010000227.1, forward strand.
CCAGGTTCCCGAAGATGAACATGCAGATCGATAAATCCAGGCATGACATATTTTCCTTCGGCATCGATCACAGTCAGGCTGCTGCCCTGCTCTGCTGCTTCAGCCAGGACTCTTTCCTCTTCAATACACGTTGCAACCTTTTCAATCAGTTCTCCGTTCATCAGGACATCATAAATACCTTCCCTGCCCGAAGCAGGGTCGATTACATATCCGTTTTTTATCAGCGTCAGCATGAATGAACTCCTTTTAACAGTAATTGTACTATAACTCCGCCGCTTCCAGATCTTCAAGAATTTTGCGGTCCACATAGCTCTCAAGCTCTTCCTTCGGTACCCACTTGCTTTCCACAAGCTCCTCTGATAATAAAACCTCGGTCATCGTACCCCTGCATAAATAGCTGATCCCGATGTTAAATACCTCTCCTGTCATAAAAGACCAGGTGTATAATATCCGATCCAGGACAACAGAGAGACCCGTCTGCTCCGCTACAACCCTGAGAATGGCTTTATCCGGTGCTTCTCCGAATTCCAGCGCTCCGTCAATAAAACCCCACTGATACGGCTCCAGTACACGATCATCATACCATCTTCTTACAATAAGATACTTATCTTCATATTGTACGATCCCTTTTACCAGGATTCTGTATTTCTCCATACTCTTCCCATCCTTTCATGTCTCTATGATTGATACGTCAATTATGAAACTGTCCTATTAGCCTGTATTGTCCTGTTATGCATCTCCCACCGTCTGGCTCGCCAAATAGGTGATGAATTGCTGTGCGGTACGACCCGACATGCCGCCATGGGATAGCTCCCATTTATTTGCTTCGGTACACAGCTGTTCTTCACTGAGACAAAGCCCCTGTCTTTTCGCCAGCTCGGTTACAATTGTAAAATAATCCTTTTGAGCGGGTGCTGAAAAATTGATGGTGATACCGAACCTCGCTACCAGAGACAGCTTTTCCTGCATTGTATCGGAACGGTGCATCTCCTCATTCGTTTCCATATCACTCCGGTCATTCCAGGTCTCCCTGATCAGATGCCGCCGGTTGGAGGTAGCGTAGATCAGTACATTGTCCGGTCTGTTCTCAAGTCCTCCCTCTATTACGGCCTTTAGATATTTATATTCTATCTCAAATTCTTCGAAAGAAAGATCATCCATATAAATGATAAACTTGTAGTTACGGTTCTTGATCCGCGCAATGACTGAGGATAAATCCTCGAATTGATGCTTATAAATCTCGATCATTCTCAGTCCATCCTTATAATATTCATTCAGGATGGCTTTCACGGAAGTGGATTTACCGGTGCCGCTGTCACCGAACAGCAGTACATTATTTGCTTTTCTACCCTCTACAAAGGCTCTGGTATTATCCACCAGCTTTTTCTTCTGTATCTCATAGCCCACAAGATCGGACAACAGTACCTCCAGCGTATTCGTAATTGGAAGCAGCTCCAGCTGTCCCGAGGCTCTGCTGATCCGAAAGGCTTTATTTAAACCGAACATTCCGACACCGTAATCACGGTAAAAATCAGTAACATAGCGGAATATTACATGCTCATCCTTTGCCTGTTCAATCCTGCTGCTTAACAGCTGTACCTTCTCACTCACGCTTTTGTTATAGCGGCTGCTGTTTTTTTCTATCGCATGATAATCGGATATAACCGAGAAACAGTTAATCCCAAGCTCCTGCTCCAGAGGAGTAAAATCATACTCAAACAACGCTTTGAATATTTTAAAATCGCTCTTCGCGAACTCATTGACCGTACCCTGCTTCGCTCCTGTCTTCTCACAGGTTATACTGAAGGGATTTTCCGTAGTTACCAGCAAATAAGCCAAATAATTATGCCAGAGGTTCCTGTTGAAGCCATATTCTGTTGCCAGATCAAGCAGCTGGTTCATCAAGGAATAGATCCGATTAATGATTTCTTCCCTAAAGAATACATCTTCCTTCCTGACTTCGGCATTCGAGTCAAATTCCCGGATGGTTTCCGCCAGCTGAAACAGCAGACAGTCTGCATCCAGATTCTTATATACAATCAATTTTGATATCAGACGATACATAATTTAATCTCCATTCTTACCAAACAACTGTAAACTATAAATCTTCGAGACCGATTAAAATCAGATTCTTCTTGTCGGAGGCCATCTTGCGAAGCTCATCCGAAAAACCCTTCTTAGAGAATAAGTAACAGTAATCCGGACTCACTCTTGCCTCATCAGCCAGGGACAGTAAAGTCAGATATTC
>JAEZLY010000278.1 GCA_023414985.1 Bacillota bacterium
TTTGCGGAGAGTGTATTGATACCTGCCCGAAGAAGGTCATTTCTTATAAAATGTAATAACAGAGGTGCTTATGAAGAAGACAAGATTTGTAATATTGGGGTTACTGAATGAGGAACCTCTTAGTGGCTATGATATAAAGAAGATCATTGATATCCGGATGTCCTTCTTCTGGCAGGAAAGCTATGGACAAATCTATCCCGAGCTCGGTAAGCTGCGAGAGGAGGGACTTATAGAACAGGTAATCGATGAGCCCTCGAATGCGGTGAAGCACGACTACGACAGCCTGCCGGAAGGCCCCTGGGAGAATATACTAAAGCCGGTGGACTCGGAGGAAGCAGAAAGAAAATCGGCTTCCGGTGGCAGCGGGAAGGATGTTTCACGGCATGAGAAAATCAGATATCGCATTACACTCAAAGGGCGGGAAGCCTTAAAGAAGTGGATGGAAGCGGAGAATGAGAAGGATACTGCACGCAGTGAATTTCTGCTCAAGATGTATCTGGCATCAGAGGATAACAAAGAAGAGATGAAAAGACATCTGAAGGATTTCCGGCAGCAGGCACGGCAGAAGGTAATCTTATTTACCATGTTTCAGAAGGAGCTGCGGATGCTCGCTGAAAGTCATAGCAATCACAGACAATTGTTGAAGGTGCTGGACTTAGGACTTCGTCAGGCAATGCTGTATGAAGAGTGGAGTAATGAAATGCTCGAGGACATGGCAAACAATGAATGATATTCTGCCAGTTTAAATGAGTAAGTAAAATTGTAGTGATAAATCATGGGAAGGTAATAGATATAACTAAAAACCGCTTGACATTATGCAAGGCATTGAATTATATTATATTAATACTATATCAAAAAATGTAGTGATGGAGAGGATTAGGTAAGGGAAGCTTATCAGAGAGGACCATCCGCCGGCTGAAAGGTGGTTCAAAGCAAGCTTATCGAAGGTAGCTCCGGAACAGCAGCTCAGAAGCCTACGGGTGCGTAAGAGTTGCCGGGTAGTCCCGTTACAGACGCAGAGCAGACAGAATACGGAGCACAAACGCCCCAATGGATTGTAATGATTCAAACTGTCTGGAACAAAGGTGGTACCACGGTTCTTCGTCCTTTCAGACGAAGAACCTTTTTTAATTCATAAAACTCCGTTTTATGAATTAAAAAGTACTTCCCTTAATTAACAGCGGAGGAGTCATTTCGGGTACAATATACTTGTATTAATTGTGATGTTGTACTTAAGAAATCGGTAAGACTTACTGTTTATTTCGTTACACTCTTATAATAATCTAATTATAAGTGAAAGCTTTGTAGAAACAGGTACTATGATCATGATAGTATATTTTGAATGACTAAACTGCGATCCTGGTAACACTTGCTGAGCTCATGGAGTGCTAGGTCGGGAAAATGTCCATGGAAGGACATTTTAGGTGCGTGTGACATGGAGGTCACTACGCACCGACCAACAGCTTGAACTCCATGAGCGAAGTGTAGTGTTACCGGAGAGCAGTTATCGGAAAGAAAAATATAGTATCATGACTATAGGACCGTCCCTAGAACCGTTCCTAGAACGTTTAACTGAAATCATCAAATATATTACACCCCGAAAGGAAGAGAACCATGGAAAAAGAACTAGCGAAAACCTATGACCCCAAGGATATTGAGGAACGCCTGTACCATAAGTGGGAGGAGAAGAAGTACTTCCATGCTGTGGCGGATCGCAGCAAGAAGCCCTTCACGATTGTGATTCCCCCGCCGAATATCACAGGCCAGCTTCATATGGGCCATGCTTTAGATAACACGATGCAGGATATCTTAATCCGTTTTAAGAGGATGCAGGGCTACAATGCGCTTTGGCAGCCCGGAACCGACCATGCAAGCATTGCAACCGAGGTTAAGATTATTGAGCAGATGCGCAAGGAAGGTATCGCCAATAAGGAGGATATCGGAAGAGAGGCATTTCTCGAGCGTGCTTGGAAATGGAAGGAAGAATACGGTGGAAGAATTATTTCCCAGCTGAAGAAATTAGGTTCCTCCTGTGATTGGGACAGAGAACGCTTTACGATGGATGAAGGCTGCTCAAAGGCTGTAAATGAGGTGTTCATTAAGTTATATAACGAGGGCTATATCTATAAAGGATCCAGAATAATCAACTGGTGTCCGGTATGCCAGACCTCCATCTCCGATGCCGAGGTTGAGCATGAGGAGCAGGCCGGACATTTCTGGCACATCAAATATCCGATCGTCGGTGAAGAGGGCTTTGTAGAGGTAGCCACCACCAGACCCGAGACGATGCTTGGAGATACAGCGGTAGCGGTTCACCCTGAGGATGAGAGATACAAGCACCTGATCGGCAAGACCGTACTACTGCCGATTATGAACCGTGAGATTCCTGTCGTTGCTGATTACTATGTAGATAAAGAATTCGGTACCGGTGTTGTTAAGATTACCCCGGCACATGATCCTAACGACTTTGAAGTGGGAAAGAGACATAACCTTCCGGAAATCAATGTCATGAACGATGATGCAACCATCAATGCCAGCGGTGGCAAGTATCAGGGCATGGATCGTTATGAAGCACGTAAGGCAATCGTAAATGAGCTGAAGGAACTGGGGCTGCTTGTAAAGGTAGAGGATCACAGCCATAACGTAGGTACCCATGACCGTTGCCATACTACGGTAGAGCCGTTGATTAAGCAGCAGTGGTTCGTAAAGATGGATGAACTGATCAAGCCTGCCATCTATGGAGTTAAGACAGGAGATATCCAGTTCGTTCCGGAACGTTTTGATAAGATTTATTATAACTGGGCAGAGAATATCAGAGACTGGTGTATCTCCAGACAGCTCTGGTGGGGACATCGAATCCCTGCTTATTACTGTGACGGCTGCGGTGAAATCATCGTATCCAGAGAGGAACCCTCCAGGTGTCCGAAGTGTGGTTCTACTCACTTAAGACAGGACGAGGACACTCTGGATACCTGGTTCAGCTCTGCTTTATGGCCGTTCTCGACCCTTGGTTGGCCGGAGAAGACTGAGGATCTGGATTATTTCTATCCGACAGACGTACTGGTAACCGGATACGATATCATCTTCTTCTGGGTACTGCGTATGGTATTCTCAGGCTACGCACACATGGGCAAGAAACCTTTCAGTAAGGTACTGATCCATGGCCTCGTCAGAGATTCCCAGGGAAGGAAGATGAGTAAATCCCTCGGCAACGGTATTGACCCATTAGAAGTAATTGATAAATATGGAGCGGATGCGCTCCGATTCTCTCTGATTACCGGCAATGCACCCGGTAATGATATGCGTTTCTACTGGGAGAGAGTAGAGGCCAGCCGTAACTTTGCCAATAAGGTATGGAACGCTTCCCGATTCATCATGATGAATCTCGAAAAGGCTGAAATCGGTGAAAAGCTTGATGAGAAGCTTCTGACCATAGCTGATAAATGGATCCTTTCCAGAGTAAATTCTTTGGTTACCGAGGTAACCGAAGGTCTGGAGAATTATGATCTGGGTATTTCCGCGCAGAAGGTAAATGATTTCATCTGGGAGGAATTCTGCGACTGGTATGTGGAGATGGTGAAACCCAGACTGTACAGTGAGACGGATGAGACCAAGGCTGCGGCACTCTGGACTCTGAAGTATGTATTGACAACCTCCTTAAAGCTGCTGCATCCTTATATGCCATTCGTCACAGAAGAGATTTTTTGTACACTTCAGGAAATGTCAGGTCATAAGGAAGCAGATTCGATCATGATCTCCAATTGGCCGGTATACAATCAGAGCTTCGAGTATGAAAAGGAAGCGGAAGCAGTTGAGCTGATCAAGGAAGCAGTAAAGGGTATCCGAAATGTACGTACGGAGATGAATGTTCCTCCGAGCAGGAAGGCTACTGTGATTGTTGTATCCGACAGCGAGAAGATACGTACGATCTTTACGGACAGCAAGGTGTTCTTTGCAACCCTGGGCTATGCCAATGAGATATTGGTTCAGCAGGATAAGGCAGGAATTTCTGAGGATGCAGTATCCACAGTGGTTCCCGGAGCGGTTATCTATATTCCGTTTGCGGATCTGGTAGATATTGATAAAGAAATCGAACGTCTTACCAAGGAGAAGGAACGTCTCGAAGGTGAATTAAAGCGTGTAACCGCAATGCTTGCTAATCCGAACTTCGTCAATAAGGCACCGGAGAACAAGCTCACGGAAGAACGGGCAAAGCTTGATAAATATACGGATATGATGAAGCAGGTAACCGATCGTTTGACCTACTTAAGTAAATAATAATTTATCGGCTCTGTTGGTATAGTTACGAACAGAGCCGGTTTCTGTGCAAATTGGTTAACAACAGCATGAATTACAATATATTCCTTGTGATTTTCAATAACAAAATTGAAAAATAGATATTGACATATAGCTGTTTTGTTGCTAGACTAAAAGCAGATATGAAATATGGATGGATTGTTACTGGAGAGCAGGCAAGACCAAATTTTATGGAATACTAGTTCCATAGGGTTTGGTCTTTTTTATTCATAATTAATTAACTGACCGGCCAGTTCTTATATTGAGGTGAACAGGATGCAAGTGGAGCGTGTAATCAATAATAACGTAATAAGCGCCTTTGACCCGAAAGGCAAGGAAGTAATCATTATGGGTAAGGGAATCGGCTTTCAGGCAAAGCCCGGAAAAGAAATCAATCAATCCATGATTGAGAAAGTATTCTATCTGGAAAGCCAGACGGCTGTGGATAAGTTCAAGGAACTGATTGAAAATCTTCCGTTGGAGCATATTCAGGTATCCAATGAAATCATTACCTACGCGGATAAGATTTTAAACCAAAAGCTGAATCCGAATATCTACATTACCCTGACGGATCATATCAGCTTTGCTATAGAGCGTTTTCAGAAGGACATGATTTTTGACAATCCACTGTTATGGGATGTGCAGCGGATGTACCGACAGGAATACTTAATCGGTGAGTATGCGATTGCATTGATTGAAAAGCGCCTTGGAATCCGGCTCCCGGTAGATGAGGCAGCCTCCATCGCTCTCCACGTCGTCAATGCGGAATATAACACGGTGATGAGTCAGACGATGAGCATTACGAAGCTGCTTCCGAAGGTGCTTCAGATTGTGAAGGAGGACTTCGGTATCATACTGGAAGAAGGCTCCTTGCAATTCGAACGATTAGTCAGCCATCTTCGGGTGATGATACAAAGGATATTAAGCAGGGATCAGTTGGATAATATAGATATGGAGTTTTGTGAGATGGTGAAAAAGCTTTATCCTGCGGAATTTTCCTGCAGTGAAAAGATTGCTGATTACCTAAAGGAAAGTTTTCAGGAAATCATTGTAGCAGAAGAGCTTGCGATGCTCACAGTTCACATCAGGAGAGTAGTTTTAGGAAGCCGTGCTAAGGATTAGGAGGACATCATGTTTGGATTAAAGAAGGACAAAAAGATTATGATAGCATCTCCGATAGAAGGAGAGGCATTTCCCTTAAGCCAGGTCAATGATCCGGTATTTCGGGATAAGATTGTTGGAGACGGAGTCGCAATCCTGCCGGGTAAGGGCCGGGTCGTTGCTCCTGCGGATGGTACGGTAGCCATGCTGTTTGAGACGAAGCATGCCGTAAGCATCAGGACAGAGCAAGGCGTCGAGCTGCTGATTCACATTGGACTCGATACGGTCAATCTCAAGGGAGAGTATTTCACTGCCCATGTGAGAACCGGAGATACAGTGAAGGCCGGAGACTTACTGGTGGAATTTGATATGGCAGGAATCAGAGAAGCGGGTTATGAGCTGATGACTCCCGTCGTTATCTGCAATATGACGGATTTTTCAGGAATTATTCCACAGACAGGAATGATGATAAAGGAACTGGAGCAGTTGATGACTGTGAAGAAGTAACAGAATTTCCAAAGGATAATGAAAGGAGGATGACCGCGTGAAGGAAGTGAAATATATCATTACGGACGAAATCGGTATCCATGCAAGACCGGCCGGATTGCTGGTAAAGACAATCAGCCAATATGAGAGCAACGTCACGATAAAGAGAGGTGGACAGGAAGGTAATGCGAAGAGCATTATCGGCATCATGACCCTGGGAGTAAAAAAGGGAGATGAAGTAACCTTTCTGATTGACGGCAAGGATGAAGCAGAGGCTTCAGAAACACTTCGGGTTTTCTT
>JAEZLY010000023.1 GCA_023414985.1 Bacillota bacterium
GCCATAGAACGCATACCAATTGCCTGGCCACCTATTGAGATGATAACGATTGACCAGAACGGCAGCTGATAATGAACAATAACTGACTTCACAAAAGTCCAGCTAAAATTGGGGATTAAGTCGTAACCATAACCACCGGCTATAGGTGCAATCTTTAGATTAATGGCAAAAACCACAAGGAGTATTACCGCCATACCGAAAGCAGGAATACTACTGAAAAACAGGGTGAGAGGCATAAGCACCTTATCAAATCCCTTACGTATATAAGCTGCTAATGCGCCCAGAATATTACCTAACAGCCAACCTACTATAATTGCTGGTAACTGCAGGGCAAGTGTCCAGCCGATTGCACTGGCAATGATATCTTTGACCGGACGGGGATATTGACTGAAGGAAAAACCGAAATCGCCTCGGATTGCATTAGAGAAATATTTTACGAATTGAACGTACATAGGCTGGTTTGTTCCAAACTCTTTTGCATAACTTTCATAAATTTCTTTTACCGCAGATGCATCGGATATACCCTGTGCAGTCCTTGCTGTGATGGCAGCAACGGGATCTCCTGGCATCATTCGGGGGAGTATGAAATTGAGCAGGACGGCAATAATGAACGTGATAAAGAACCACAATATCTTCTTGCCAAAATATTTGCGATAACCTTTCATGGATGACCTCCAATAATTTTAAATCAGCCATGTTTCAAGTGCCCCCGAAACATGGCTGAATGTTAGTGTTCAGGTGTTACTGTTATATGGTCTTACTGAACCAATGTGATGTTATAGAGACCAGCAATACCATAACCATCTGTAAGGATCAACGGAGGGATGTTCTTTCCGTCGCCTGCTTCAGGATAGTTGGTCCATACGGACTCGTTAACAGCGTGGAACAGGTTAGGTCTGTACATAAGTGAGAAGGAAGGTACATCTGTTAAGTAAATCTTAACAGCTTCAGTGTAGTCAGCCTTAAGCTTAGCAGCATCTGTCTCGCCAGGGATTGCTTTGATCAGCTTGTCGAGTTCAGGATTGCTGTAGTGACCCCAGTTACCGGACCAGTTACCTTCAACACCGTTGTACTCGGAGCTCATTAACATACGGATACGGCCCCAAGGCTGTGCAGGTGTTGCACTGTCGGTCCACATCATGAAGATGTCATAATCGCTCTGAGAAGCAGCTGTTACAACTGTCTGATATACGGACCACTCAGGATAATTTGTGGAGATATCGATGCCGATGTTCTTACCAGCAGCAGCAACGATTTCCATAGCTGCCTGCCAATCAGACCAGCCATTAGGAGCACAAGCATTGAACTTTAAGTTCTTGCCATCAATTTCACGGATACCATCGCCATCTTTATCAACGATACCAGCGTCATCTAATAACTTGTTAGCACCAGCAACATCATTGCCAGCCCACTGAAGATCTTTTACTGCGTCATGATCAAATGTAGCCTGCTCACCATCGGTAGGGTTCATCGCTGAACGAGGAACATCCTTGAATGTAGGAGACTGACCTGTCATAGCGTTCTGGTTGATAGCATCATAGTCAACTGCCATAGCGATTGCCTTACGAACTGCTACGTTGTCAAGACCGGGCTTGGAAAGGTTGAACCAAGCGGTAGGCATATTAACACATACGCCGTAAGGAGCCTGATCCATGTAAGTAGAGATCGGAAGACCATCCTTTAACCACAGATCCTGAATGTTAGGAATGAACTGCTGGTCAACATCAACTTCGCCAGCCTTGAAAGCTACTTCTGTAGCAGCATTATCAGCATAGATTGTATGGCAGATATACTTAGGTGCAGCTAACTTGCCCCACATGGAAGCGTCCTGGCCCCAGTAATTGTTATCGCGGATTAATACAACCTTCTGATCATCATTGTAATATTTCTTGTAAGGACCGGAAGAAACCACATCATCACCAGCATCCTTCTTGATTGCAGCTGCGTCGTTGTTGCAACGAGCTTCTACAGTCTGGATCCAAGCCTTCTGAAGAACATAAGCCTGGCCAAGGAATGTTGTAACCTGAAGAGGATTGATTGTCTTGCCACTGTCATCTAATTTAGCCTTGATTACTACAGTAGAAGGATCAACTGCTTCTACAGTATCAATGTAAGGTGAGAACTGGCTGCCTGTTGCATTAGCAACCTTAACGTTTGTAGCGAAAGTATAAGCAACGTCATCAGCAGTAATAGGTGATCCATCGCTCCACTTAGCTGCGCCCTTAAGCTTAACAGTCATCTCGGTATGTGCGTCGTTCCATACAGGCTGGCCATCTGCAAGCAAAGGCTGCATAGAACCATCAAGCATGTTGTACATGTAAAGTGTTTCGAATACGAGACAACGTGAACCACCGGAAGCCTGTGTAACAACCATACCGTTGTTCATATCGTCTGAAAGGGGATTCCAACCATTGATTGAACCCCACTGAATACCACCGTAGTACAGTGTTTCAGTTCTGGGTAACTGATTGGGATCTGCATCTGCTGTCTCCTCAGCAACAGGTGCTGCTGTCGGTGCTACTGTAGCTTCTGCTGCAGGAGCTGCTGTAGGTGTTGCGGTAGGTTCTGCTTCTTTTTTCTTGCCGCAGCCGGTTAATACGGTTGCGAGTACCATTACTAATACTAGTAAAATGGCAGTAAATCTTTTACCTCTTAACATATTTACCCTCCTTTAGATTTAGGTTTGTGCCTTAACCTATTGCCTTTTTTATATAAACATAGTAAACATTATGCCATGCATAAAAAGTTTGGTGGCACCCCCACCTTTTGCCGTGCTGTCAGGCAAAGCATATTCACTATGTATATATCGCTGTGGAAACTGCAATATTATTATTTGTGATTTTTTATAGGGGCTTTTATCATTTTGTACTATGAACCCACCTAAAAAAATCATTTTATTGTTACATTCTAACATCATAAATAAAAGTTTACCATGCTTTTCTATAGTTTTTATGTTATAATATACACATGATTTGGTTGTAGTTCAAAAACGGTTGTCATTGTTTTTTAGATTGAATCTAAAAATATTACATATTTTATTCGCTTTTCGTAAAACATTTTAATTTATTTTTAATTGTTACCAGAAAAAGCTGGATATTGTTTAGAAAAAAAACAAATTTATTGAGGGGAGTTGGTACTTTTTATGCAGGAAAACATGGAGTTTACGGAAGAGATGCCAATTATTATAGGCATTCGCAACATTTCTGAGGAGCCCAGGCACTGGCACAACAGAATTGAAATATTTTTAGTTTTGAGCGGAGATTTAACAATCGTCGTCGAATCGGAAACCTATCATCTGGCCGAGGATGACATCCTCCTGATCAACAGTAATCAGGTACATGAGATTACCAGTAACGACAATGTTACGGTAGTCCTTCAGATTAATTACGGATATTTTAAGAAATGGATGGACGAGTCTACCTTTTTCCACTGTAATTCAACGATATTTCATAATAAGACCAAATATGTAGAATTAAAACGAATGATTGCCCAGCTGGTTTACATTAATTACAACGAAACCGAGCATAACGATTTGCTTACCATATCACTGGCATATCAGATCGTACTTGAGCTGGTCAGGAATTTCAAGAGCTTTGAACACAATCAGTTCAGCCAGAATCCGAAGCATCTGCTCCGGCTTCGAACCATCATTCAGTATCTGAACAGCAATTATATGGAGAATATTTCGCTTGAGCAGATAGCAGAGAAGGAATTTTTGTCTCCGTCCTACTTTTCGCACTTTTTTAAGGTCAATATGGGAGTGAGCTTTTTTAACTATCTGACCGGTATCCGAATGAACCATGCGGTGAACGATCTGCTCACAACCAATCTTACCATGGAGCAGATCGCAGCCAATAACGGCTTTGCAAACTCCAGATATTTCGTAGACTGTTTTAAGAAAAAATACGGTATGCTTCCGAAGCAATATCGTAAAGAACATAGGCAGGAGGTGAAGACCCGTTCCGCGAATCAGCTCGGTACTGCTTATTACAAAGGCTACCTTGTGATGGAACAGCTGGACTACCTAAATAAGCTCGGAGAATATCTGGATATGAAGAATATTAAGAAACCCGGGAATATTATGACGAGTGTTCCGTGTAAATCTGTCGAAATTAATGCCACATTTAATAAGAAGAAACTCAAACATTATTTTAAAACCTTTACCGGAGTAGGGCGTGCTAAGGAGCTCCTAATGGAGCAGGTGAGAACGGAGCTTGCCACACTGCAGAGAGAGGTTGGATTCCAGTATGTCAAGTTCCATGGGATCCTGGATGATTCCATGATGCTTTATAATGAAGACCGGTCGGGCAATCCCTATCTGACGTTTCATTATGTGGACGAGATTCTGGACTTCCTGGTGTCTATTCATTTAAAGCCATTGATCCAGTTTTCCTTTATGCCGAAGCTGCTGGCTAAGAATCCGACAAATACGATTTTTTATAACCCATCCATAATCAGTGAGCCAAACAGCAGGGATAACTGGTGCTTTCTGATCACAGGTCTGACCAGACATTTTATAGAACGATATGGGCTGGAGGAAGTCAGAAGTTGGCTGTTCACCTTCTGGAATGTTCCTTATACCTCCTATGTATTCGGCTTTGAAAATGATGAAACTGTATATGAGCTGTATAAGCTCACCTATGACTGTGTGAAGAAATGTGACAGCCAGCTTCTGATCGGTGCACCCTCCTATGGCTCCATCGATTTTACCATAAGTGAGTACTATGATTTTCTGGATCGATGCTTTCATAGCAATTGTCCGCCTGATTTCTATAATATACATTGTTATCCTGTTAAGACCTCCAACACTGTCGAATTGACGACCTTAGGGGAGAGTACTGTCAAGAATGAGACCAACGATAAGATGATCCTGTCTGAGGATCCGGATTATATGGCTTCCATGTTAACCTATGTAAAGGATAGACTGACCAAGTATCCCAAGCTTCCTATTTATGTTACAGAATGGGCCTCGTCCGCATCCCATCGGGACTGGCTGAATGATACCTGCTATCGTTCTGCTTATATCGTAAAGAATATCCTTGAGAATTATGATGAGGTTAACAGCTTTGGTAACTGGTGCCTCTCTGATACGTTGGAGGAACTGCCTTACGATAACGAGCTGTTCCACGGAGAAATCGGTCTCTTTGCCTATCATGGAATTAAGAAACCGGCCTATTATGCTTATACCTTTCTAAATAAACTGATGGATATCCTGGTGGACAACGGCCAGGGATATTTCATCACGACGAACGGAAGGGGCGATTATGTCATTCTCCTATATAATTATATTCATATTTCTCCGCTGTACAGTCAGGGCATCTTGTTTAACGTAACCTTCCTGGAGAGGTATAATGCCTTTGTTAACTCTGATTCCTGTGATTTTGAGTTTACGCTGACCAATACGGAGAATGGGAAATACATCATGACCGAACAGATCGTGAACAGAGAGCATGGTTCCGCCTTTGATGAATGGGTACGCATGGGAGCATTGCCGTTATCCTCCAGGGAGGAGATTGATACTTTGAAGGGACGGTCCATGCCATTGGTTAATAAAGCTCAGATCATGGTAGATAATAATTATCTTACCTATTACGCAGAACTGAAGCCTCACGAAATCAGGCTGATCACAATAAAAAAGCAGTTTACTCCGAATAGTTAGCCGTACTGCAGGCCGAAAAACAGGGAAAAAGGATTTGCTTTTTATTTGTTTTGTATTAATATAGGTTGTGTGGTTACAATTTAGAAACAAAATGCGAATAAGAGTAATCAGTAAATTGAATTACTTTACGAGAGGAATGAAAGAACTTGAAGATAGGAATATTTGACTCGGGTATCGGCGGACTTACAGTTCTTCATCAAGCGATGCTTACTCTGCCGAAGGAAGACTTCATCTATTATGCAGATACCGATAATGTACCCTACGGAACGAAGAGCAGAGAAGAAATTATTGGCTATGTGGACCAGGCAGTCGGATTTTTAGTTCATAAAGGAGTAAAGGCTATCGTGATCGCCTGCAACACGGCGACCAGTGCCGCTATTGATTATATAAGGAATAAGTATTCCCTTCCGATACTGGGCATGGAACCGGCGGTGAAGCCGGCAGTGGAACGGTGTAACGGAAAAAGGGTGATGGTGATTGCCACCCCGCTTACGGTAAAGGAAGAAAAGCTTCATAATCTGATTCAACAGATTGATGACGAGCATATCGTAGATCTGCTGCCGATGCCTGGACTGGTGACCTTTGCAGAAGCGTTCTGCTTCGACAGTCCGGAGGTTATAGAGTACCTAAGAGGGGAATTGAAAGGGTATGAGCTTCAGAATTATTCGGCGCTGATTCTCGGCTGTACGCACTTTAATTACTTTAAAGATGCCTACCGAAAGATTTTTCCGAAGGAGGTAGCCTTTATTGACGGTAGTGTCGGTACGGTCAATCATCTAAAGCATATCCTGGAAGATCTGGGACTTTTGGAAGAGAATAGAGGATCGGTAGAATACTATACTTCAGGCAGACCAATTACAGACAGCAATCGGCTGCAGCAGATGGAGCAGCTTCATAAGCGACTTGAACTGATGCTGAAATACTAATTATATGTCATATCGCCCAAGCCGGAATAATACGTTTTAGTAACATTGGAAATGTATCTGGAGGCGGAAGTATGAGTTATACTAAACCGGATGGTATGCCGCAGGGATTAGCATATTATTTTACGAATAAGCTGAGGGAAGCATTAATAGCGGAAATTATCGCGATCAATGGCTATGAGGAGCATATCGCAAATTCTAATATGCCGGAGGTCAATGAGGCCTGGAATACGATTATGAAGGATGAGAAGGAGCATTACGGGGAATTCTTAAAACTGCTGCGTAAATATGACCCGGCAGAATATCAGGGATATATGGAACATGCTCATATGAACTTTATGCCTTCCCCTATGCAGGCTTATCAGCCTGATTATGATAAACAGATTATACTGAATAATATAAGGGAAGATATCAAAGGGGAGTTCGAAGCAGTTATCCTTTATGAACAATTGATTATCGAGATGCCCTTTCAGGATATTAGGGAGACCTTCCATTCGATTATCACAACAGAGAAGGAGCACACGGAACATCTGACGGAATTGCTTCTGGCGCTGGATCAGGATAAATACGACGACCTTACATAAGGAACAGGAAATATATTTATATGAAAATAATCGAGACAACGAAAAAGCCCTTCGCTGATACAGATAACAGACAGTATCAGCGGAGGGCTTTATTATCAAGAAGAATCGATTTGTTTCGCTGCTAAACCTAACCGAGATTTAGAAATTGGCTATGAAAATGCTGTGCCAGTTGATTTGCTGCAGCTTTGCCTGAGTATAATGCGCCCTGCATCCAGCCGTGCTTGGCGGAAGCATGCTCTCCGGCCAGATAAAATCGTCCCTGGTATTCCGGCTGCAATAATTCATAAGCAAATAGCTGTTTCTGCCCCGGCAGGGCATAGGACAGCGCGCCTAAAAAATGAGGTTCACAATTCCAATGTGCCGTTACGCTTTGCTCCACGAAGGAGTTTAAAAATCCGCGGGGGAGCCCGTGTACCTCCTCTACATTCTGACGGATCAGCTCAAAGCGTTTTTGCTCCTCCAAACCTCCGACGCGGACTGAATTCAATTCGAGATTATAGGAAGCAGTCAAAACACCCGGTAATTCCGGGGAACACTCCGGTGAGTCTACACGAATACTGCCGCCGGTCATTTCCGCTGAGGCTGAGATGCAGTGATTATGATCTCCGGGATAGAGGATGGATTGGATCGGAAGATCAGTAAAGGAGATACCACCGAAAATATTGCCGTATTCGGTATTCCTTTCCCAGAATCTCCTGTTGCAGAGAAAGAGGGTCTTCTGAGCATCAAGATAATGAAACTCCTGTATTGCCTGCATCTTCCTGTTGTTGAAAAATGGTCGGATTTCTATATCGCGTAATGTGGAAAGCGGTAGTGCACATACAACATAATCAAAGATGTCGGCGGAATCGATTCCCTCCCTGCTCTGATATTTGATGATGACCTTATTTCTATAACTGGATTGATATATTCCGGTAACCAGATGACCCGGTTTGTATTCCACCTTCCCCAGACTATTCGGGTCTATGGAAGGGTATGTTTCCTGTGGAGGCGATTGAAAGGTTTCGTAAAAGGCATAGGGAAGATTAACATTTCCGCGTGCGATGCGATAGGTGTTGCTATAATCAAAGGAGTATTCCTCACCTGCGATTTCATCATAACTGATATGTAA
>JAEZLY010000108.1 GCA_023414985.1 Bacillota bacterium
CGTAAAAGCATCCCTGGCCGGATCTGTACTGGGAAATATACTCTTGGTTTTAGGCTGCAGTATTTTTGTTGGTGGTCTGAAGCATAAGGAATTGAAATACGATTCCCAGCTTGGTACCTTTACAGCAACTATGTTGTTATTTGCAGTCATCGGCTTATCCCTTCCTGCGGTATTTACCTGGGGGAAGTCAGAGGAGCTGCTGACCTCAAGGTATGAGAGCCTTAGCTCTATCGTTGCAGTTATCATGTTATTGATCTATGTCATTGGCATGATCTATTCCTTCCGAACACAGAAGGACTTGTACGGCGTTGAGCATGCGGAAGATGTGGATGCGAATTGGTCCCTGCCCTTCAGTATCGGTGTGCTTGCAGTAGCGACAGTACTTATAGCGATTGAATCCGAACTTCTTGTGGCTAGTATTGAGCCAATGACCAAGGCAGCTCATATTCCGGAGATGTTCGTAGGTATCATTTTAATTCCCATCGTCGGAAATGCGGCAGAGCATACCACTGCAATTATCATGGGAATCAAAAACAAGTTGGATATTTCAATTGAGATTGCAGTCGGCTCCAGCCTTCAGATAGCATTATTTGTTATTCCCGCTTCGGTACTGATCAGCTTACTCTATACACCGATGAGTATTGTATTCAAACCGATCGAACTGTTCTTATTCGGTGCTAGTGTATTAATCGCCAATCAGGTTGTGAAGGCGGGCAGATCGAATTGGATGGAGGGTCTAAAGTTAATGAGCGTATATCTGATTGCAGCGATCGGTTTCTATGTCGTAGGCTAAGCAGGGAAGCGGAATAAATTCATATTAAGAATAATTGCAGACAGCATATGCAGTTAGTACAAAAGTATAATAGAGACAGCCAATAATCATGATTGATGTCTGTCTCTACTATACTTTTTTATTTTTAGTTTAAATCTATTCGGAAGGAAAATTCTAAATTTTCTTCCGTCAGGCGATATTGCTCTGATAGCTCCGGCCCACAGCTGTTGGATCCAATTCCGCTCATCTTGTAGTCGATACAAACGGTATTGTAAGGTGCTTTCTCAAGCTCATAATTATGTTTTTTGGCAGTCAGCTCCTCTTGAGTATATTCCGAAGCGTTGAAGGAGAAAGCCTGCTCAGAGGTCACAGAAAGGCTTGGAAGAGTATCCTCGGACAGAAGCTCTAAATGTCGACAGCCATAATGTGAACCGTTTTCCTGCGGAAAGATATAATCCTCAAACATCTCCTCAACCCGTTGTTCGAATAAACCGACATAGGAAGCTCGGTGCTTATCTACATAACTTTCCAGTGGACCATAACCGAAATATTTTACCCTGTCATAACCTTTGGGAAGGAATAGACGCAGGCCGAAGCGAGGCAGATAAGGCATGAAAGAGTTACGATGTGCCTTGATATCCACCAGGACGCCTCCGGATGGGGAGACCGTCCAGATAACGGAAAGGTCCAGCATATGCTCCCTCTGGATGGCTGCAATGGAAAGTCTTTGCCGGATTTCAACGCAGCTCGAAGGATTACACGAAACGACAGTGTCGTATACGCGGACGGTAATCCGGTCATAACCTGCCCGTTCCCACTCTTTTCTGATATTTTGATCATTGTCTGTAGGGGCTCTCCAAAGATTAAATTCCATAGGACGCAGCAAAAGCTTCCTTCCGTTTGCAGTCATGTCATCAAATACTCCGGTCAGCTTATGGAAGGAGTAAGTAAACTTTTTCCCGGATATCCTGATCCGCTTTTCAGTTTCCTGGCAGGTAAGTATATTCTGCTCCGAATCCGAAGATTGATCGGAAGCCTTTTGCTCAGAACTCAGATGATAGGATGACGAAAGCTTACCTTCTTTCAGGAGAAGCTGGTCAAAGCCAAGCTCATGACCCTGTTCTGTAAAGGGTAGGGTACAGTTCTGAATATAATTCAACTTCAGATAGGAAATACCCTCCTCTGGGATGCGATAATGCAGCTTAAATTCCCGACAGGAATGAGGCGGGATATCCAGACACTTAAGATACCCTTCAGAGACCGTTAAACCGTTATTCTGGAGCTGATACGTGAGATACAGATAATTCTTCGAATTTGTAAAATCGAGCTTATTTTCGAGCTGTATAACTCCTTGCTCGGCGGATATGAGTTTTGCCCGGATCGGGCGCAGCACTTTCTTGTATTCCTTCAGACTTGGACTGACAGTTCTGTCAGGATAAACCAATCCGTCGACGCAGAAATTGCCGTCATGCGGAAATTCACCGGAGTCTCCGCCATAAGCATAGATTTTCCGACCATCCTCCGCAGCGCCGAGGTAGATGGCGTGGTCACACCATTCCCATACAAATGCACCGGCAAACCTCTTTTCCCGATGGATTTTTTCCATATAATCCTCTAAGTCACCGGGGCCGTTCCCCATCGCATGGCAGAATTCGCATAGCATGTAAGGCTTCTTGTTCTCAGGACAGCTGAAATACTGTTCGATCCCCTCCAGGGAGTCATACATCTTGCTATAGACATCCAGCATGGACAGATCGCAGTCTCCTTTAGCATGGACGCTTCCCTCATAATGCAGGAGCCGGGTGTCATCATATTCCTTAATCCATCTTCCCGCCTTCTCAAAGCTGGGTCCCCAGCCGCTTTCATTT
>JAEZLY010000131.1 GCA_023414985.1 Bacillota bacterium
GGATAATGGGTAACCTGTGTGTGAGGGATGCTCACTATTCTGGCCTTAGCTGTTTTTTGTGTTTGAACCAGCCTCTTTTATCTATTTTATTTCCAATGGAGAAGAATACAGCTACTGAATTCCGGGAATCTTCGGGAGTTCGTCAAAGCCCTTTTGAAGATCCTCTTCACTGGGTATATAATCGGTCATGGAACCGTTTAGGTAAGCGTTATAAGCGGTCATATCAAAATACCCGGTACCGGTCAGACCGAAGAGAATGGTCTTAGCTTCACCGGTTTCCTTACATCTTAAAGCTTCATCGATTGCCGCACGGATTGCATGGGAGGATTCCGGTGCAGGAAGGATGGTTTCCTGCTTAGCAAAAAATACCGCTGCTTCGAATACCTTAGTCTGCTCAACAGCTACCGCCTCCATATAACCGTCATGGTACAGCTTGGACAGAATCGGAGACATTCCATGATATCTTAAGCCACCGGCATGATTTGCGGAGGGCATGAAGCTGCTTCCGAGGGTGTACATCTTAGCCAGAGGGGTAACCTTACCGGTATCGCAGAAATCATAAGCATATCTGCCCCGGGTAAAGGAAGGGCAGGAAGCCGGTTCTACAGCTACGATTCTGGGGCTCGCTTTGCCAAGTAATTTGTCCTGTATGAAGGGTGCAATCAAACCACCAAGATTGGAACCGCCGCCGGCACAGCCAATGACGATATCCGGATACTCGTCGAGCATCTCCATGGCAAGCTTGGATTCAAGGCCAATAATGGACTGATGCAGTAATACCTGATTCAATACGGAACCTAAGACATAACGGCAACCAGGTGTGGATACCGCTTTTTCTATCGCCTCAGAGATAGCACAGCCTAAGCTTCCACCGGTAGTCGGATCCTTGGACAGGATCATCCTCCCCACATTTGTGGTGTCACTTGGGCTGGGAATGATATCAGCTCCGAAGGTCTGCATCACGGATTTCCGAAAAGGCTTTTGCTCATAGGAGACCTTAACCATAAATACAGTCAGAGGAAGATTATAATAGGAACATGCCTCTGCAAGTGCGGTTCCCCACTGACCGGCGCCTGTCTCGGTCGTCAGGCTGGTCAGACCTTGCTCTTTGGCATAATAGGCCTGCGCAATAGCTGAATTCAGCTTATGACTTCCGGAGGTATTGTTGCCTTCAAACTTATAATAGATCTTTGCCGGTGTGCCCAACGCTTTCTCCAGATTATAAGCACGGATCAGAGGAGAGGGACGGTACATCTTGTAAAAATCCTGCACCTCCTCCGGTATATCAAAATATCTGGTGGTGCTGTCCATCTCCTGTTTAGCCAGTTGTTCGCAGAAGACGGGATAAAGCTCCTCAAGCTTTGCAGGCTGGTTGGTAGCCGGATTCAGGATAGGAGCCGGCTGCTCCTTCATATCTGCTCTTAAGTTGTACCACTGCTTCGGCATCTGATCCTCGGTCAGATATAGTCTGTGCGGAACTTTCTTTGACATAATTTCTTACTCCTTTCAATTCTTTTATCCTATTTCTCTGTATCACATTGCCACTGGGGCATTCTGTACCTGTTCAACGTTAAGCTTATAAAATCTGTGATTTATATTTATTCAATGAATGATCTGCGAAAGGGTATAAAAAAAGCCCCTGCCTCAGTAATTCTACTGGGACAAAAGCTTAGAAAACTTCTGCGGTACCACCCGGTTTGGTGCAAAGCACCCTCTCATTTCATATACATGCATATATATGCTTCCTTGTTAACGGATGAAGTTTCCGTTGGGCATTACTTGACAAATGTCTTTCTTCCCACCCTCGTAAGTCCATTCGATATCGCTTTATTGCCGCAATCCCACCATCTGCAGCTCTCTGTGAATAAGGTGCCATACCTACTCTTCTTACTCATCGGTTTATATTAATTCAATGTTTTTTATTAGTATATACACAATATGGAGGATTGTCAACTGTATATTTATGAATATGGAATATATTTCTGATTTTCCAAAGGCGATATGGTATTATTCGGATGCTGCTATATAATGATATTAGGAGAAATTTCCATAATTCATTCATTTTGCACACGGAGGAATAAAGATGTCTATGAAGTATGAGAATATTAACATCATAAGTACAGGAACCTACCACCCGAAGAATAAAGTAGATAACGGCTATTTTATTGAGCATTTTAACAAGCTGGGAATGGAGGTATCAGGACTCTTGAATCATCTGGAGAGAGAATACAGATATCTGTCCAATGATCCTGAAGAAACAGTTATCACAATGGGTTATAAAGCAAGTGTAAAAGCGCTGCAGGAGGCTGGAATTAGCATTGAGGATATTGATCTCCTGGTATTTGCAACAGATACTCCGGAATATACTTCTCCTGCCAATGCGGTAAAAGTATTGGATATGTTCGGAGGAGTAAGAATTAAGATGGCTTATGATACCAATACAAATTGTCTTGGTATGGTTACTGCCATCGATCAGGCGAGCAGAATCATGATGACAAATAAAAGGTTCAAGAGAGCTTTGGTTGTAGGAGGAATATTATTTAGTTCGGTAAGCAATCAGAATGACATCGTATCCTATTCAAATTTCGGAGATGCAGCTGCGGCGGTGGTCCTGGAGAAGGTAGAAGAGGAGGAGAAGAGGGGCTTTATTGATTCTGTCCATCTGGCACAGACCTCAGAGAGCAACTACATATTAATGCCCAAGGTGGGCTTCTCCAGACTCATCAGAGACGGTGTTGAGAAGGAGGAGGATAAGAAGTGGTCCTGGGAACCCTTTGATGGAAGCTTTATATCCGATGCCTGGGTAGATTTAATTCATGAGCTTACGGAGGATAATGGTATGTCCCCTTCGGATCTCGACCATCTGATTTTTTCACAGTTTACTATTCCGGATGCACGGCTTGCCTTAGAGAAGCTCGGGTTGGAGGAAAATCGCACAACCTATGTCGGTAATGAATATGGATATACCGGAACGACCAGTCCCATCCTGGCTCTCGATCGGGCCATCAAGACGGAGAAAGTAAAGAAAGGTGATTATGTGACGTTGGCCTCCATGGGCTCCGGCTCCTTAATCAGTGTTCTCTTATTTAAATTATAAATAAAAATACCCCATCTTTCATAAGAGTTGCATTCCTAGCATCGGCGTTGGGGAAAATCGAATGCAAATTCTTATGGGAGATGGGGCTTGGAAATTACTTTATTGCTTTCAGAGCATCTTCATAATTGTCAACATACTGTACGCTCTCAGTCCAACCAGGGATATCCTTACCGATTCTCTTGAATTGCTGTAAGGTGATGACACTTCCTTTTGTTACAAGGTATCTTGCCTTAAACGGAACCTCCATATACTTCTGGAGCAGCGTACCCAGTAAAGCTGCTACCTCCGGGCTCGATGGCTTTAATTCAGGGGCATCGATGATTAATGTATAAGTATTGGCGGGAAGAGGTTTGGTGACCTGGTCATAATCCTTCAGGAAAGATTGCCCGTCTTCTACACTGAAAAAACCGGAAGCCTCAGCATGAAAAACCTTGTTAACAGTGTCAGTAGATAAATCGTAAGTAGATAACTTGCCTTGGTACTTTGCCATATTATGTGCCTCCTTGAGTATGTATAAAATTACATTACAAATTCTACTATAAAATAATATCTAAATCAAGTAAAAATTTTGCTAATATTAGAAAAATAGGAAATTAAGGTCATTAATTGTAAAATTTTATATGACATTTTGGATAATAGTTTTAAAATTGTAAATGATATGCTAAAATTATAGAATAACAGGGGGTGAATCTTATGAGAATTAATTATGATACCGGTCAGTAACACCGGCCTGAGCGAGGTCCTCCGTATGGATAATGGTTACTTATTATTCATGATTGAATGGAGGAGTTTATGAATATACGGAAATATTACTTTTATTGTTTCTTTAAAGAATTCATGCCAATCTATCCTTTGTATCTGCTGATGTTTGAGCAGAATGGTTTGTCCCTGGCTAAAATATCTGCGCTGTTGGCGATCTGGTCGATTCCCGGAGTATTACTTGAAATTCCTACAGGTGTTCTTGCTGATCACTGGAGCAGAAAGAAGCTGATTATGCTCGGAAGTCTCCTAAAGGCAGGATGTTATCTGCTTTGGATCTTTTCCGAAGGTTTTACGTTATTTGCGGCAGGGTTCCTATTATGGGGAATTGGCGGTGCATTCTATTCGGGATCGGAAGAAGCATTGTTATTTGATTCCCTGAAGATTGAGCGTAGAGAAGCTTCCTTTGACCTGGTCTATGGAAGGGGACGGTTTCTGTCAGGGATCAGTACAATCCTTGCTTCTCTGCTCGGCGGATATCTTGGAATGAGATACGGCTTTGACCTGGCCTTAGCTCTATCGGTACTGTCCGCATTGCTTAGTGCTGTGACTGCAGCGGCTATGAAGGAGGTTAATCTTTACAAAGAAAGAAGAATTTCGAAAGAGAAGGACCACAGGAAGTCTACAGTATACCAGTCGATTCTATTCCTTATAAAAAGAAAAGATATTTTTCTGTTAACGGCAATCTCATTACTGGTAATTACAACAGCAGGAGTACTGGATGAATATGACCAGCTCATTGCAGAGGATTATGGACTGACGATCGCGCTGATCGGAGGTTGGACCGCCATCCGGTTTTTATTGATTTCATTTGGAGGAATTCTTGCCTACCGGATCAGAAGAAGGCTTGAGAAGCTGCTGCATAGTATGGATCGGATGCTTCTGATTACCTTTCTTTGTCTGGCTTCAGCCGGTTGTTTGATCGTAGCCGGTATGGTTAGAGTAATCATGATTATGGGATTGTATGGTCTGTATTACTTTATTATGGCGGCGGCAGATGTCATACAGGAGGATTATCTTCAGCAACGGATTGAGGCAGAGGGAAGATCGACGGTGCATTCGCTGACAGCCCTTTCCAAGAACCTATACGGGATTCTCTGTTACGGACTTTTTGGCATTGCGATATCCCACACCGGGCTGTTTTCAGGACTTACTCTGACCGGATGCTATATTGCTGTCTGGACTTTGATCATTGGAATTATGTATCTGAATGATAGGCATAAGATACAGCAGAGGAAAGAAGAATAAAAGTTCTTGAATAACCATAAATTTATGAGATGTATATGGCAATAAAGATATGAAATAGGGAAACAAATAAGTGGGACTGATGCGTTATAACGGCATCAGTCCCTTTTTAGGTCTTATGATATTAGCTATATTGTTCCAAATTCTTAATTAGCTCCTGGCGGATTTTTTCTTTTAAGTGAGGCGGATTAAGAACCCTTACACCGGAACCGAATTGAAGGATCCATCGAACAAGCTCATCTGTTACGGCAGTGTCGCGGATAAACTGAATTCCTGTATCTGTTTCTACAATTTCATCCGCCAAATCTGCTTCATATTCCTGTATGTATTTTGCAGTCGGTCCCTCAAAAGAGAGAATGATCTGTTCCACGACATTTCCTGAGAGATGAATGAACTTGCTTCGGGCTTTTTTCAGGAAATAATCAGAGGGTATGATAAAGGTTTCCTCCAGGGGAGTGATTGCCTTAATTCTTGATACTCTGAAGTCCCTGATATCATTGCGCAGCTCACAAAAACCGACTACACTTAAGGCGCCGTCATTGATCATCAGTTCATAAGGATGTATGATGCGGATGGTATCCTCGTCACCTCCGAAGCTGTGATAAATGATCCGAACCTTGGTCTTATGGCGGATGGCTGTCTGCAGCCGTTCTTCAATTTCGGGATTTACCTCGTCGCTGATATAATCATTGGTATTAATGGTTACCATACCGTTAAAATGCTTGATGAACTCACGGTTTAGATTAGTCGTATTGTCCAGAAGTTTATGGATCAGCTCCTGGGCGGTTTTTCCCATAGTCATATATTGATAAGGCTTCAGTAATTCAAGCAGGAAAGCAAGAGATATCAATTCCGGGGAGGTAAAGGTAATGTCCCTGAGTCGGAATTTATCTGCGGTATAATAAGTCTTACCGTTTCTCTCCTCCTCGGAGATAAAACAGATACCGGACAGACTGTCGATGTCCCGGCTGATGGTTTTCTTATCCACGATGACATCCCATTTTTCAAGTGATGCATGGATATCACTGATGGTATACCCCCGTTTATTCTCTGACAGTAACAGTAAGATAAAGATCTGCCGTTCTGTCTGTGCCATATCCTTCATAGGGGTGCCTCCTTTTCTTAACTATAGTTCGAGTTTCTTCTTATAAAAAGAACCTTCGATAGGAAACCCTCGATTAAGTTACCGTTCCGCCTGCGCTAAGCTGCAGGCCCAACTATATCTTACTATAAGCAGGAATAATATTCAAGAATAGAAAATAAAGGAGAAGCATTCGTCTTAACATCCGGTCAGTCATAAGTAAATAATAAACAAAAATGGGATAAAATGGTTGAAGAAAGAAATAAATTCATTATAATAGAAGTAAAGTATCTGAGTATAAGATACACATGCTATTTTTCAGCAGACTTTAAGTAATGGAGGAGATTATGAATAAATTAATAGGAACAATATCAAAGGGATTGATTATTATTCTGCTGGCAGCAGCTTCAGTGGGAATGCAGTATACAACAAACGAGGCAGTTATTGCAGAGGCGGCATTAAAAACTCCCACTCTGAAGCTGACTGCCTTTACGGATCATATGTATGTAGGAGAGGTATATCTCTTTCGGGCTAAGGTGTCGGGAACTAAGGAAAAGGTGAAATGGAGCATATCAAATAAAAATATAGCTACTATTACACCCGATGGAAAGCTGGCGGCTTTGGAGACAGGAGCTGTAACGGTAACTGCAAGGGCCGGGGAAGCTGTGAAAAAACAAAAAGTTATGATTGAAAAGAAGGAACTGACAGCGAAAGAGCTTTATAAAAAATGCAGCCCGTCCACTGTAGAGATTACCGCTATCAGTGCCGACAGTACATATATTGGATCAGGGTTCTTTTCGGCTAAGAATCAGTTGGTAACGAACTATCATGTCATTGCCGGTGCCAGCCAGATTACAATTAAGACACAGGATGAAAAGGAGTTTGTTGTTTCACGTATATTAGGTGGTGATGCAAACTTAGATTTGGCTGTACTGGAGGTGAATGCAAAGGGTTATGAACCTCTGAAATTGTGTTCGGACGATGTTACCGTAGGAGAAGCAGTATATGCGTTGGGAAGCCCATTGGGGCTTACCGGAACAATGACAGATGGCATGGTTTCTGCAGCTTCGAGAAAGATTGGTGCTGTAGATTATATTCAGATTACGGCTCCGATTTCGCAAGGGAACAGTGGAGGACCGCTGGTGAATGTCTACGGGGAGGTCGTTGGAGTGAATGCCATGTATTATGAGAGTGGCCAGAATCTGAATTTTTCCATTAATATTCATGAACTTGATAAGATCGATATAAAACACCCGCTGACAGTAGCAGAATATAGTGAGCAATATTGGAAGCTTTTTTATACCTATAACGAAACAGATACCATAAAGGAAGACCCTGCGTTAAGTCAGAGCACTGCGACCTGTCAGGAGATCCCATCGAATACCAAAGTGATGGGCAGGATTATGGCTACGGAAACTTTAAAGGGAGATGTATATCGATTTAAAATTACTGAAGAAGGATGGTATTACGGATGTATCCTTTTAAATTCAAAGGAGGATTTTGGTAATACCTATTTTGACTTATATGATTCAAAGCTAAATAGAATAGCTGTCAGTAACCGTTTCGAGGGAAGGCTTATGCTATATACCATTTATTATCTGTCACCCGGAGATTATTACGTTTTTGCCTGTGTACCCAAAGACTATTCGGGTTCTGATATAGAATATGACATGGTTTTAACCTACGGGAAGAAGGAATAAGACCGTTTTGCGGCAGGCAGCTCACCAAAAAAGTCCTTGACAATCAGTGCGTAAAAATATATAATCAGTTAGCGTGCAGATTTCTGCATGCTATGTATTTTTTGTGCGCTTTTTATTGATGCTGAAAAGGGATCGAAAGAAGCCAAATAAAACCACAGAACAAAAAACTAAAAGCAAGCGGATTGAATATCAATTCATCTTGTAACGAACAATTTTCAGGAGGTGAAAAATTAATGCCTACATTTAACCAGCTAGTAAGAAAAGGCAGACAGACAATGGAGAAGAAATCTACAGCACCTGCTTTGCAGAAGGGTT
>JAEZLY010000132.1 GCA_023414985.1 Bacillota bacterium
TGAAGGAATTAGTCGAAGTAATCGCTAAGTCACTCGTGGATCATCCCGATGAGGTTGTAGTTACGGAAAAGGAAACCGATAAAGCAATTGTTGTGGAATTAAAAGTCGCTTCTGAGGATATGGGTAAAGTAATCGGCAAACAAGGCCGTATTGCAAAATCCATTCGTACCGTAGTAAAAGCAGCCGCAACAAAGGATGACAAAAAGGTTGTAGTAGAGATTCTGCAATAGTCTTGTATTGCTTTTTCCTAAGCAGAGTCAAGGAAGCTGTCTGTTATGTATCTGCATAGTAGAACAGCTTCTTTTTGTACAACCTAAGAATGGATGGGAGCAATGACTTTCCCATCCTCTATATTTCTATGCCAAACTTGAAAAGGATGAATCGTTATGGATAATTATCTCAGAGTGGGTGTGATTACCACCACCCATGGTGTACGCGGTGAAGTCAAAGTATTTCCTACCACCGATGATCCGAATCGTTTTAAGGATTTAAAAAAGCTGTATCTGGATACCGGTAAAGAATTGCTTCCATTAGAGCCTGAGGGTGTAAAATTCTTTAAACAGCTGGTCATACTGAAATTTAAGGGTATTGATAATATTAATGACATTGAGAAATACAGAGGCAGAGATCTTCTGATTGACAGAGCAGATGCTGTTAAACTCGAGGAAGGGGAATATTTTATCTTCGATTTGATCGATTCCGAGGTTGTGACCGAGGATGGGAAGAAGCTTGGAGTTCTTGCCGAGATTCTGACAACGGCTGCAAACGATGTCTATGTGGTAAAGACGCCTGAGGCTAAGGAAGTATTGATTCCTTCCATTAAAGAATGTATTCTTGATATAGATGTTGATAATAAGAAAATTACTGTCCACCTGCTGGATGGATTATTGTAATCGTCAAGCAGCATGGGTACAGTTGATGATATGCTACCAACGAAGTAGAAAGGTGCAGGTATTTCTATGAATTTTCATGTACTGACGCTTTTCCCCGATATGATTATGCAGGGTCTGAATACCAGTATAACCGGAAGAGCGATGGATAAAGGCTTAATTTCGGTCAATGCAGTCAATATCAGGGAATTCAGCGAGGATAAACATAATCGTGTGGACGACTATCCTTACGGGGGCGGAGCCGGTATGGTGATGCAGGCTGAACCTGTCTATAAGGCATACGGTTACCTTGCCAACCATATTAAGATGTCTAAGGAGGACCCGCAAGCCTATCAGAAGCCTCGTGTCATCTATGTGACTCCCCAGGGAAGCATCTTTAATCAAAGCTTTGCAAAGGAACTGGCACAGGAAGAGGATTTAATTCTCCTCTGTGGACATTATGAGGGAATTGATGAGCGTGTGCTTGATATGATTGTAACGGATTACGTATCCATCGGAGATTATGTCCTGACCGGCGGGGAGCTGCCTGCAATGGTCATGATCGATACGATCTCCAGGTTAATCCCAGGCGTATTGAACAATGAGGTATCTTCTGAATTTGAGAGCCTGCAGGATAATCTGCTGGAATATCCGCAGTATACAAGGCCGGAGGTATTTATGGGACAACGCGTACCGGAGGTACTGCTGACCGGTCACCATGCCAATATCGATGCCTGGAGAAGACAGCAATCCATCCTCAGAACCTACGAACGCCGGCCCGATTTATTAGAGAAAGCCAACTTGACTGAGGAAGAGGGAGAGTTCCTGACCAAGCTGATCTTCCAGAAGAATTTTGATGTATATTAAGGAAAAAACACTTGCAATTGATGGGTGTTTATGTTAAAGTAAGTTGTTGTGAGATGGGATGGTCCTCTGATACATGGGTTCAGTACGTATTAAGAACATCTAAATATTAAGGAGGTCACAAGATGAACGATATTATTAAGAGTATTGAAGCTGAGCAGTTAAAAGCAAACGTAACTGATTTTAACGTAGGCGACACAGTTAAGGTTTACGCAAAAGTAAAGGAAGGTAACCGTGAAAGAATTCAGGTTTTCGAAGGAACTGTTCTGAAGAGACAGAATGGCGGCTCAAGAGAAACCTTCACAGTAAGAAAGACTTCCAACGGTATTGGCGTTGAGAAGACATGGCCGCTTCACAGTCCCAGCATTGATAATATAGAAGTTATCAGACGCGGTAAAGTAAGACAGGCTAAGTTGTTCTACTTACGAAGCAGAGTAGGTAAGAAGGCTAAGGTTAAAGAGTCAATCAGATAAGTACAACGAAGGGACAATGCTTAAGGATTGTCCCTTTTTTAACATTATCAACCAATTCAAAAAAGTAAAGTATCAGAAAGAATGCAGGAAAGGCCAAGGTATCCCTATGGATTTTGATTTTGAAAAGGAAAGTAAAAAACCTTTGTTGATGAAAATCTTTATTGAGGTCTTCATCTGGGCTGCTGAAATCGCAGCTGTCATTTTTCTTGCCTATTTTATCGTTTATTATGCTCTGGAACGTACGGACATGGTGGGTATCTCCATGGAAGATACACTAAAGGACGGCGACCAGATCATTATCAATAAATTTTCTTATCGGATCGGTGATCCGAAGCGTTTTGATGTTATCGTATTTCAGCAAAGCGGTAAGGAACATAGCTATTATGATATTAAGCGTATTATAGCACTACCCGGCGAAAAGCTTCTGATCAAGGATGGAATCATCTACATTAACGGGGAACCACTGAAAGAGATTGTCAATGTGGAGCCAATGGCAAACTACGGGTTGGCCGGCGAGGAGCTTACCCTGGAGGAGAATGAATATTTTGTTCTGGGAGATAATCGTAATAACAGTGAGGACAGTCGATTTGCCAGTGTCGGTATGATACGAAGGGATGATATCATTGGCAAAGCCTTTCTGCGTGTAAAGCCCTTTAACTTTGTGAATAAACTGAATTTACTTCAGGAAGAGGAGAAAGTAGAATAGTATGCATTATCAATGGTATCCCGGCCATATGGCGAAAGCAAAGCGTACCATGCAGGAGGATATGAAGCTG
>JAEZLY010000219.1 GCA_023414985.1 Bacillota bacterium
CTCCCGAGCTGCTCACGGATTCTGAATTTCATCGGGAAGCTGAACCGATCCAGTTTGATGTGTCGTTCGATCAATCCGAGCTTTCCGTCCTCCCCCTGTCCGCGTATCAGGTTCAGAGGCGAACTGCGCAGCGCTTTATTCACTACCAGATAGCCGGCACCCGATAAAAACAGGATTGGTAATGCCAGGCTGAGCAAGAGGTAATCGAAGCGAAAATCTACCCTATCCACCGGCATGTTAAAGTAAGAAATCATAAACTGCAGCATCGGAGTCAATAACAGACTTCCAATCAGCGTACCGATGCAGCCGCCAAATATAGCGATCGTGAAAGGGTATCTGAGATAATGCTTCATAATCTCCTTTTTCCGATACCCCAGGGCATAAAGAGTGCCTATAATTGCTGACTCCCGCTTCACCATCCGGAACAGAACGATACCGGATAGAATGCAGGTAAGCAGAAGAATGGCTAAGGGCATCGCTTTACTTACCTTATTAATTCCCTGCATTTTGGTCGTTACATAGGTGACCTTCGGATTAGCAGTTGTATTGTTCCAGGTTAGAATGTTAATGCCTTTGCCATACAGATAATCCTTGAAAGCAGTGATCTGATCCTCGATGGGCCTGGTTCTGTCAGTAAATCTTATCTGATAGAAGCTGTTTCCCTGACCTATAGTCAAGAAATCCTCTTCACGGACAACAGCAATACCGAAGGTTTTCGGATCTGACATGAGATCGCTGTCTGATTTCAGCGGATAGATATAGTTCGGCAAGGACATTAATCCTGCCAGGCGGAATTCCTTCCCGGCAATCGTAATACGATCACCGATCCTTAAGCCATTTGCTTTGGCATAGGCAGGATCAAGCAGAAGCTCTCCGTTTGCCGGAAGTTCTCCGTTGATTACTGCAGGCACATTCACCCTGGAATTCAATGTGAATATTCTTAAGGTCTGCTGCTCCGTCATGGCATAATCCAAGGTCTTACCCTCTTCGATCAGAAGCTTCTGCTCCTCTTCCACCCCTGCGAAATCAGAGATGGGTTGATCTGTCATGAAGTCCGAATCCTCCTGGGCATAATCCCCTGAGAAATTCCGAAATAATCTGTCCATATTATCCGAAAGCATGGTAAACATCGTAAAGGATAGACAGCTCAGTATGATAAGTACCATGGAGCCCAGATATTGAGATTTACTTTCCAGCATGGTTCTGATTACTTTCTTATTGATTACCATTACCACTCAATCCTTTCTGCAGGCAGTATAGAGGTATTCACTGTATGCTCGATGATTTCCCCGCTTCTGACACGGTATATCCGGTTCGCCATTGCGCTGATTGCTGTATTATGGGTTATCATGAGAATCGTCGTTCCGTATTCCTTGTTGATCTTCTGAAGTAATTTCAATATTTCTCTGGAGGTAGTAAAATCCAAAGCTCCGGTCGGTTCGTCACATAAAAGCAGCTTCGGATTTTTTACGACTGCTCTTGCTATGGATACCCTCTGCTGCTCTCCACCGCTTAATTCCTTTGGAAAACGACGTTTCTTCTCCAGCATACCGACAGCCTTCAGTACCTCATCAATTTCCAAGGGAGTCTTGCTGATATTGGAAACTGCTTCAACGTTCTCGCCTACTGTCAGATTCGGAATCAGATTATAGAACTGGAAGATGAAGCCCACCATTTCCCTTCGATAATCTGTCAGCTGAGCATCGGAAAGCTTGGTTACCTCGATTTGATCTACCAGAATTTTTCCTGAATCACAGCGGTCAATCCCCCCGATAATATTCATCAGTGTTGATTTACCGGAACCGGAGGGTCCCAGAATAACGCCGATTTCTCCCTGTCCGAGCTCCATACCAACTCCTCCCAGCACCGTTGTAACGACTGAGCCGGATTTGTAACTCTTTTTTAATTGATCTATTGATAAAAACATATTATTTACCTCCCATTCCGTTTTTCAATAACTCCATCATTTCGGCAACTTCTTTTTCTATCTTACCATAATCCTCATCGATGATATCTTCCCCTTCACTTCTTGCCTTACTCATGAGATATTCCTTAATTTTAAAGGATACTCCTGTGATATACAGCTTGAGGATAGGGTCGCTGATATCATTCCGTATGGAACCATTTTTCTTTCCGACAGTGATCATCCGCTGCATATGTTCTTCAGACATCTTAATCACATATTCCATGGATTCATCTGTCAGAGTATGATATTTTCCAAGGAAAACATCCTGAATGAATATCACCAGCTCGCGCTCCTCCTTCATCTGGAACAGAATATCCCGGGCATTCTTCTCCAGAAAATCAAAGATACTACCTTCCTCCTGCGCAATCATCATCGGGGCGTATTTTTTTAGCAGCAATTCCATGGTCCACTGGACAGAATAAAGAAATAGTTCCTTCTTATCCTCAAAGTATTGGTACATACTTCCTTTTGCAACACCTGCCGCCTTCGCGATTTCTCCGACATTTCCTTTCTCATATCCATATCTGATAAACTGATGGATTCCTGCTCGCATGATCTTTTCCCGTTTTTCATCCGGCAAACTTAAAAAAGTCTGTTTCGGCATCTTACTCACTCCTTTGTTATTCACTTTCCATTTTGTGACCCATTGGTCACATGACCTTATGGTCACATTATATGACCGGAGGGTCACAATGTCAAGAGGGAATCAAAAAACTGTTTCAAATGGCTCATTAATAGCTAAGGGATGTCTGTTATCCTTCCCTTAGCTATTAATGAGCCATTTGAAACAGTCTCTTACTGTGACTGTCCAATTGTCCTGATTCAGTTTATTATTTAATCGCAACGAACATACCATACTCCTTCGGTATGGCTATGATCCCTCGTTCATCCTTTCTCTTCTCGAACACTTCGAATAAGCTTTGCCTATCCTTCTCCTCCACCTTCATTATCTCTTTCATGGAATAGATATAATCCAGCAGATCCTTCGTATCTGTAACCTCCAGGCCATCCTCACGCACTCTGATTTCAATCCTGTCAAACTTCCTCCTCAGGCTTGCCTCTCCATTCTGAAGCGTAAAGGACTGCGTCTGGTTCCAGTGAAAGCCGCCATCGTTGATTGCCGCCTCCAGATACTGATAGATACCATTTTCACCCACAGTTGCAGCATAGAAGTGGCCTCCCGGCTTAAGAACCCGATGCACCTCGGATATGGCCAGTTCCAGGTTCGGTACATGATACAGCATCATGTTGGCGATTACGATATCAAAGGAAGCCTCCGGATAGGGAATTGCTTCAATATTGATCTGCCCAAAGGACACGTTCCGGCAGCTTTCATATTTTGATCTGACCTCTTCTACCATTCCTTCAGAAAAATCCGATAAAATCAGCTCCGTACCGGAACCGAGCTTCTCAATATGTCCCTTCCAGAGGTCACCGTTTCCACAGCCCAGCTCCAGAATACGGCTGTCAGGCATCAGATGATACTGTTCAAAAACCCAATCACCAAAGCTTTGCTTATTGATGCTGTATTTGGTATGAAGCCCGATTCTGATCATCAAATTATCCGGCTTCTCATATTGAGTTTTGACACTTTCCTTGTTTGTCATTTGATCCATTCTTTCTCCCTCCCTAGGCACAATAGGTAGAATATCCATTCTTACCGGACAGTTTTGCCTGATATAAAGCCTGATCCGCTTTTCTGAATAGTTCTTCATAATCCTCTTCAGTACTTTTCTGTAATGCAATCCCTGCTGAAACGGAACAGGCCATGGTACTCTCCAGCTTAGCAGCCTCTTTACCGAAGCCGAGAATGATTCTACTGACCATTTCCTCTATTTCCTGCCGGTTGATTGCTTCCGGCAGATACAGTCCCAATTCATCCCCGCCATATCGATAGGAAATACTATCTCTCATTGCATATTTCATCAGCAGTCTGGAAGTAGCCTTAATCACATCGTCTCCCAGGGTGTGTCCGAAGGTATCATTCACCTCCTTGAAATTATCAATATCAAAGAGAATAAGTGCGCCATTGCCTTCCTTCAGCAAGGAGGATATTTTTGCTTCTGCAAACCTCCTGTTATATAGCCCGGTCAGGAAATCTTTCGAAGCAACCTCTTCCAGTCTCCTTCTGTTTTCTTCCATTTTTGTAATGTCATACAACATCAAAGTGATACACAATACTTCGTCATATTGATCATAAAGAATGTCAAAATGTAGTTGACAGCTTACCTTATCCCCAAGTTTTGCTCTGCTGATATTATATTCCTTCCTATGCTCGTCAATTGCTCTCTTAAGCCTTTCCGAAGGAGTTCTTCCATCGGTGACTTCAAAATACCGGTCACAATTGTTATGTAGCAGCTCCTCTGATTTCCTCCCCATAAAGAGCTCAGCACTTTCATTCATATTCAATATCTCCCCACGCATATTCAAAAGCAGGATGGGTG
This sequence comes from Bacillota bacterium, assembly GCA_023414985.1. Classification (GTDB taxonomy): domain Bacteria; phylum Bacillota; class Clostridia; order Lachnospirales; family Lachnospiraceae; genus Mobilitalea. Next base: position 4,411 of record JAEZLY010000219.1, read on the forward strand.
TCGTTATGGAGCTGACAATCTTACCTGCGATTTTTTGGATGGAGATAGATTCAGAGTCAATCCTTCTACAGGATCTGTAAAGGATGCAGGTTGTCACAAAGCCTCCGAAGGCTGTCCCGGGAAAGGATGCATGTCCCAGCGCAGGCATGACTAGATTCGGAATAAAACCCAATGGCAGAATCCCCAGAGCAATGGACATCTGCAGAATATGTACCTTGTCTCTTTTCATTTCCGCCTTTTTATACCAGAATATCATCAGCCAAATAATAAAAATACTTAAAAGGATGGTATAGGCATAGGTGAATAAAATGGTCGATCCGTTAAGAATCGGGCGGAAGGAGGTTCCGAAGATACCGGTCTGAAATATAACAGAGCCCGGCTGCCCGTTGATAATAGTCAGCGGTATGGCAAGTAATGTGACCAACCAGGCCATAGCACTAACCATACCCGGTTTCTCCTTTCCGGTGGTCATCTCTATGATCAGCAATATGGAGTAGCCTGTCCAATAATATAACCCAAGTAAACCGATATCCCGAATAATCCATGCAGAAAGAACGGTTCTTGTCATGGCTAGCCAGCCATAGGACGTACAACAAAGGAAGCTTGCAATACACAATATCATCCAGTATCGATTGAGCCTCCCCTTCCGCTTCATCTTATAGACTGTAATTCCCATAATAAGACTCAGTAATCCCATGGCATTCAAGGAATAAAACAGCAGCAGCTGCAACACCTGATTTACATCTTCTTTCACTACGATTGTGCCCATACGCATGACCCCTTTAACAGTTTTTTACTCTGCGCAATCCCTTTATTGTTATGTGATTCCTATATTACCATACTATCCGGAGATAGAAAAATTAAATTCTCATTAATATTAAGGTATTATGTAATAGTTTAGAAGGTAGAATTCTCCAGAATGAGGTGTCAGTTAACTGACATTTTTTCTTGTTACCTTGAAATGGTTACCCTACAGTATTTTATTTCATGGGCTGAGTTATTTCATAAAGAAAAGCTGCTATAAAACCTCCAACCAAATAAGAAGCACGAACAGCACCGATACACAAACTGACAGAAAGCTGGATTGGATAATACTTCACCAACTTGTGCAGGGATGCTGATTTTCTTATCTGAATTGTTTCAGTTCTATAACAGCTTTTTTCATTTTATTTCTTCTATACAGTTTAATCTAAGTACGGACTTGGAGCTTTATAGTTGATGCCTTTCTCTCTGTATTGCTTTTTGATCATATTGCTCAACACATGTGACATGATCCAGGCAAGCAGGAAAGGAACCTTCAATGCTGCATTTTTATAAAGCTCATCAGGAGAGGATTCTCCTTTTGCAATATGTTCCACGAATGTATCTATGGCAGGAACAAGCTTCTTTGCTCCTATTGCCTGGTCGATTGAACGGCCGTTTAAGACTGCACCCCCGCCCATGACGAAACCGCCCATCCATGTGACTGCATTTTCATCAGCAAAATTATCCAACAGCTTCAAACCGGATTCATGCGTATGTACATAGGGCATACCACCCTGGATAAAGCCATACAGCTTCTGTCCATGAAGGACTCCTTCCGTAGCAGACATCTGCTCCAACAGATAAATTGTATCGGCAGGATACGTATCGATATAACAGGGCCCGATGAGAACAATCGTTTCCGATGCCTTGATATCCTCCAGCAGCTTCTGCATATCCTTCAGATGCTGGTATAAATTAGCGGTTACCACCCTATCTTCCCTCTTGTGTGCTTCTAATCTCTCTTTAAAATAATTGGAAAGCATCACACAGGTGCCATTGGTACGCGGGCTTAAGTTTATGATGATTGTCTTCACAGTGCCAGCACCTCCTTCGCTATAGCCTCCAATTCTGCTTCCGTAAATTCCGGTTTTATTATCTTTGCCAGATAGTCCGTATCCATAATATTGCCAATCTCATTGATTAGGTAAAGAAATGTACTTTTTGCTTTCTCTGAAATATTTTCATGGATACCGATTTCCACCAGCTTACACTCCCTGCCGGAATGTCCTTTTACAATTTCTCTGCCTCTCATTTTGTAGAAGCGATTACCCAACAGAGCTGTTTTATCCATTACCTTTTTGATATCATAGGAAGTCTGTCCCCATACTACAGGTGTCGTATAAACGAGCTTATCCGCTCTGGCAAGGATAGGAAGGATCTCATCCATATCATCCCTTACGATACATTTCCCGAAGGTTTTATCGACACAGCCCTGACAGGAATAGCACGGTTTGATATTTCTGTTGCTGGCCGGTACCAACACGGATTCTATGTTATGTTCTCTAAAATACCGATATAATCTGGTTCCGAATAGTTCTTTTTCATTATCACTTACGATTGCTATCATATTATTCATAACCCCTTTACATAGTCAATTAACGGTCTGATATAAGCTTTATCGGAATGGTCAGAGGAGGAAGCCAAAGCATTCATCATATTGGTCTCATCCACCGTCCGATTTTCCTTCTTGGCGAGTGATTTCACCATCATCTTCAGCATACTTCTGGACAGAAATCCCATTGCTTCGTAATTCACACCGCCTTCAAAATAATAAAAAGGAATATTCTTCTGTTCCGATGCAGAAAGATTATCCTCCTTTATCTTATCAATTGCCTTACTATCCATCATACCGGTCATACCGGAGGCAAAGATGACAAGTTTCTTCGCTCCTAAGGCCGGATTATTTTTGATCTTGTTAAGACCAGCGATCTTCCCTGCCATAAGCCTTCCGCCATAGATAATCACATCACAGTCGGAATATCCTGCCTGCTTAACCGAAACTGCTTTACAACCAAGCTCCTGTGCGATCCATTCTCCATACTTTTTGGTAAATCCTGTCTTGCTGTTATATACTACGATTGGCTTCATGATAGTACCCCTTTCATATTTCTGATATTATTTTCTATTTTTGTAATTGTATTGATTGTAATCTTTAGCTCATCGGCAGATATGTTCTGATACATTGCCCGAAAGAACTCATCTTCACCCTCATCATATTTTTCATTGAGTTGATTAACCTTATCCGTCATAGCAATTCGAATTTTCCTTCTGTCCAAAGGATCCACATATGTCTTTACAAATCCGTTCTTTTCAAGCTTAAGAACCATCTGCTTCACATTCTGGTGGGAGCTGCCCATGACATCGGACAGTTCATTGATTGTCGGTGCATTTCCCCGGAACAGATTTAAACAGATCAAAAGAAAGAACTGCTTAAAGGTAATCTCCTGATAGAAGGAATCTCCTGCGGCCTGCATGCGGTTACTGAGTGCCATCAGAGTGCCCATAAAAATCTGTTCATTATTATACCCCTCCAACATTTCCTCCCTATTCATTCTGTGCTGCTCCTTTCGCAAGTGCATTACTTACCGCACTTTTTATTACGTCGCTTGAGGTTGTCGCACCACTGACAGCATCCACCTCATAAGTATTCTTAGCAATCATATCCTGTACGATGGCTTCTGCCTTGGCTCCCCTGCCGTTCTCATGTCTAATGATCTTAATATCCTGGATCTTATGATCCTCAACCGTAACTGCTACGGTGACCTTCACCATAGTTGTCTCTGCTATACCCTCATAGGTACCATCTGCCACATCTTCCATGATGACCTCGGCATATTTTAAGTTCTTCATATCACTTCCCGCTTTTACAAACATAGAGATTACCAATCCTGCAATCAGTAAAACAAATACTCCCAGGATAATGCCTAAAATCTTTAAAAACTTTTTCATACTTTCCCTCATTTCAATTATGTAATATGTTACATTTTATGATATGTAATATATTACATACTTTGTTCTTTGTCAATACATAATTTTCAAAAAAATGGTTGCATTGCAAAAAAGGACCAGCATATGCTTGTCCTTCTCTGTTTGAAGCTATTTCTTTATGCAAAAGTCGATTCTTCCTGTAAGCGTAGATATCAAGGCCCCTCAGGCCAATTTCTTAACCCAGTTTACTGATATCCTGAGCCTGCTTTGCCTTTTCAAATTTATCCTTACCGATATGGCAATATCCATTCGGATTCTTATCCAGATATTTCTGATGATACTCCTCCGCCCGATAGAAATTCTGCAGTGTCTTCACCTCAATTGCAATCTTCTGGGTATATTTTTTCTGAAGCTCTGCGATGGATTTAAGAATGATTTCTTCATCCTCAGAATCCACAAAATAGATCCCTGTTCTGTATTGGGTCCCTACATCCCCTCCCTGTTTATTCACACTGACCGGATTAATCACATCATAATATAAATCCAGCAGATAGGGTAAGCCCATTATTGTCTCATCGTACACCACATGTACCGTCTCAGCATGTCCCGTATTATTGTGGCATACTTCCTCATAGGAAGGGTTGGCGGTATTCCCGTTCGCATAGCCTACTTCCGTATTTAATACTCCTTTTACATCCTCTAAGTATTTTTCCGTTCCCCAAAAACAACCGCCTGCAAGATAAATTTCCTTTTTCATTCCTATTCCTTCTTTCTATTATAATTATTATGATCTTAAAAGCTGATCTGCTGAGCTGTAAACTCCTGTTCCCGGAATAAACGCTCCACTGCATCCTCATATTCGCGAAGATGCTCGGCTTTACGAATTTTCTTAAGATACCTTTCCTGCTCCGTAAAGGATACACTCATATAATACCAGATTTCCTTCATCTTGAACAAGACATTCTTATCCCCGAATAGGGTTTCTCGATAGCTTTGATAAATCCTGTCGTGAAACGCCTTGATCTCAGTCTTGGCCGGCAAAGACTGACCAAGAAGAACTCCAACCAGACCCGGATTAGCCAACAGTCCTCTTCCCAACATGATTGACTCCACCTCCGGAAAAGCTTCCAGAAAAATTAGATAATCCTCTTTCGCAAAAATATTGCCGTTATAACAGACAGGGTTTTTGCTATGGCTCAAGGCCTCCCGGAACACCTGCAGATTCGGCTTGTTCTTATAGAAATCCTTCTGAACTCTTGGATGAATGATTATCTCCTCGATTGGAAATTGATTGAATAGCTCAAGCAGCTCATGGAATTCCTCCGGATTAGTCATTCCGAGCCTCGTTTTCACGGAGATTTTGGTAACTGCTGCAGCAAATATCTCCTCAAGGAACACCCTCAGTGCTTCCGGCTTTGCCAGAAAGCCGGCTCCCTTGAATTTAGAAACTACAGTTCCGGAAGGACAGCCAAGATTCAGATTAATCTCCTGATATCCCAGGTTCCTGATCAGTTTTGAGGTCTCGATAAAATCCACAGACCGATTGGTCAATAGCTGTGGAATTAGATGCACTGCCTGATTATTCTCCGGCAGAATATCGTTCATCTCCTTCGACTTTAAACTTTGACTCGAGTTTGCTGATATGAAGGGTGAAAAATACTTGTCGGGATTGGTAAAGTAAGCTTGGTGAGCGTTACGGTATAAGTAACCTGTAACTCCTTCCATCGGTGCGAAATAAAATCTCATGCTAGGCTGGCTCCTTTTCTCAAATTGGATAGATCGCTGATCAATGCTGCACCTAAGATCAATACTGCACCCAGCAATTGATATCCCGTAATATGCTCATGTAATATCAGAGCAGAAAGAAGGATTGCTAAAATGGGATCCACATAGCTGTAGATTGCTACAGTCTGTGCGTTCAATTGTGGTATGGAGGTAAAATATAGGAGGTATGCCAGACCCGTATTGATAATGCCGACAAATAGAAGCAAAGTGCAAATCTTCCAGGTAAAGTGGAGCACTGTAATATCCTGTGTTAACAAGGTATATGGGAGTATGACGAGTGCTGCAACACCAAGCTGTACAGCGGTCGCTTCGATGGGCGCAATCTCTTTGATGAACTTATTCATTAATACTACGGAGCAGTAAAGGATTGCAGCACTTATGCCGAACAGAACGCCTTTCCCATCAGAATACAGACTGAGGCCCTCCGAAAGACCCGATACCAGCCCAATTCCGATTAGTGCCAACAAGACACAGCTCATCTTGATCCAAGTCATTCTCTCTTTAAGAACAATGGGGGACAGTAGAATAATAAAAATAGGAGCCATATAATAGCACAGAGTTGCAACGGAAACTGTCGTATAGTGATATGCCTCAAAAAGACAAATCCAATTGACCCCGATCGCCGCACCTGACAGAAATAACAGCAGCCCATTCCGCTTGATTGCCTTTCGCGACAGCTTGTGCCTGATAACAAACATAGCAGTTAACAGGAACAGAACGCCAATCAAACCTCTGATTAATGCAATCACGCTGGACGGATATGGTATATATTTTACGAAAATACCGATCGTACCGAAAATCAACATAGAAGTAACATAACGCAGCTTAGCCATAATTGTCTCCTTTGTGTCTTGACCTAATGCATCTATTATAGCATATCAATCGCTAAAAAGAATAGCGTGTGATTATAATAATCACACGCTATTCTTTGTTAACTTAAAATGTGGTAAACATCATGAATATAAAAGACTGCCACATTTTAATGCGACAGCCCTTTTTGATATTCTGAAACAAAGATCATTGATTATTCCTTTACGCCGCCTAAGGCAACACCCGCGATAATATATTTCGATAATAAGAAATATACGACAAACAGAGGTAATACAGTCAGTGACAAGCCTAAGTAAATGGAACCCAATTCTGTCTTATAGATATCGCCTCTCAGCAAACTTACCATGATTGGCATAGTATACTTAGAATTATCAGTAAGTAATACCAAAGGCATGAATAAGGTATTCCAGCTTCCTACGAATGCGAAGATAGCCTGCGTCGCAATTGCGGGCTTCATAATCGGTATGATGATTCTGTTGAAGATAGAGAATTCACCGGCACCGTCAATTCGTCCGGAAGCAACGATATCAAGATGCAAGGTAGCCAGCAGATACTGTCTCATAAAGAATACCGTAGCCGGTGCTGCAATTGCAGGCAATATCAAAGGCAAGAAGTTATTAGTCAAATGAATACGATACATGAACTGGTAAAATCCAATCGAGGTTACCTGAGCAGGTATCATCATAACTGCCAGAATAAAGGTAAAGAAAGGCTGACGTAATCTCCAGTCGTAAGCAACCAATGCATAGGCTGTTAACGAGGAAAAATATACTGTACAAAGCGTTACTCCGGAAGAAATAATCATGGAGTTGACAAAGCCTTTCGCAGGATTAAAGCTCTTTCCCGCAAATACCTTGAAGTTGTCAAGCAAATGGCTGGAAGGTAACAAGGAAATCGCATGCTGCTGTATCTCAAAGGTACCACGTGTAGCATTCATAAACATAATCCAGAACGGCATTATGCTTAAGATGGTCAAGAAAATACATACAATATAGATCACAACTTTGAATATGCGGCCTCCTGTACTTACTTCATGTCTCATTTATGTCGCCCTCCTTGCTTCCTTCTGGGATCTCTTAAAATCTCTTCTCATTGCTTTCTCCTGCTTATGAAGCCTAGCTGCCTCCTTATCACGCATCAGATAGAAAACAATTCCCGACAAGATCGCTATTATCACAAACATAATCATACTCGCGGCTGATGCACGGTTATACAGATAACTTCCGCTAAATGCTTGATTATATATAAATACACTTGTTGTAAGCGTAGCATTGTCAGGACCGCCAAGGAGATACAGTCTTGGAATATCGAACATGTTTAAACCACCGATCATACTTGTGATCAGTGTATATAGTAAAATAGTTCTTAAATTAGGGAGTGTTATAAAAAAGAATGTCTGCCTACTCGAAGCACCGTCAATTTCAGATGCTTCGAACAGTTCGGGACTTATACCCAAAACGCCTGAAATAAGCACAATCATTGTATATCCGTACCACATCCAGAATTGAATAAAGGCTATAATTCCTCTTGAAGTCCATTTCTGTACTGAAAAATTGATCGGATCCTGTGCTATGCCAAGTGTCCTGAAAAGATCATTTACAGGACCGATCGGGTATCCAAACAAAGCATTGAATAATATTGCTATTGTTGCAGCAGTAATAATATTCGGCATATAGAATAAAACTTTAAATAACCCCTGACCCTTGACTTTACGGCGATGACTGGTAAACCATGCAGTCAGAAGAAGGGCAAGTAAAATCTGTGGAATAAAGTTAATAATCCACATAATTACCGTATTGGATAACGACTTTTGAAAGGAAGGATTCTTGAAAATAATCGCAAAATTCTTAAAAATATCTTCCTTTAAGAAATGGAAATTCGTTGCACCCAAACCTTTGAAATCGGTAAAGCCAATGACAGCGGTATAAATGATTGGATATAACGAGAAAAATAGGAACGCAAGTACAAAAGGAATGCAAAATATATAGCCGTACTTTGCGTAATTAACGCTCTTACGTCGCATAAGCGTTCACCTCCGGTATTTTTGTAAGCATATACTTAAACATAAGATATGGGGCGGACGATATAGGCCATCCGCCCGCCCCTGATAATATAGATTAAAACTACTCTACAACTACGTCCAAGTTATCCGCTACTTGCTGTTTGAAGTCAGCGATAGCCTGTTCACGGGTCTTATTTCCTGCAGTGTACTCACGTACCTGATCGCGGAAGTAGGTGTTGATAGTCTCATCGTACTGTGTCTTGTTAGTTCCTGTTGCATTCTGACCAGCAGGTACGAATACATCGAACATGTTCTGTCCGCCAAGGAAATCAAGCTTACCATCAGACTTCTTCATAACTGTACCGGAAGCTACAGCATCCTTTGTTCCGCCAGGACCATTCAGAGTACCGTTAGCCCAGAAGTACTGAAGACCTTTATCAGAGCTGTCAAGTGTGATCCACTTAATGATATCGCCAACTGCTGCGGGAACCTTGGTAGACTTGTTAGCAAGTACCCAGGTACCACCCCAGAAGAAACCGATTGTAGGCTCACAAACTGCCCAGTCACCATAGGTACCTTCGCCAACCTTTTTTCCGCCGGAATTACCAGCCATAACGTAGTTGATTAACCAAGCAGGACCGAAGAAACCGAAAATCTTCTGAGCACCGGCATCCTTCATATCAGCATACCAAGCGTCTGTCCAGTCCTTAGTATCATTGTCGTAACCATTGTCTTTCAGCTTCTTAGAAAGATCTAAGAATTCTTCACGCTTAGGATCGATATAAAGCTTGCCATCAACGATCCAGCCCTTCTCGGAGCTGTTCTCAACTGCATGCCAGATGTCGCCGTCGCCGGATACAATGCCGTATTTCTTAGCCTTTAACTCAGCGGCTGCAGCAAAGAATTTATCCCAGCCGGGACCAATCTTATCTTTGATAACTGCCGGATCATCTGTGCCCCAAACATCCTTCGCGATAGAACGACGATAGATGAATGCACCACCGGTAGCCTGGTATCCAAGTCCAACCAAATTGCCATCAGAGTTAGTTCCGATGTCCACTGTGTACTTAGCGATATCAGCCTCTTTTAGGAGGTTGTCTACATCAAGACCGAGATCCTTATAGGAAGCGGCATACTGATAAGCATCACCCTGTGTATACTTCAGAACAAATGCAGACTCTGCGCAGTAGATGTCAGGAGCGTCTGCGCCGCCAGCTGCAAGAGCCTGATCAAGTGCGGGCTGATAAGCACCATCTGTGGTAGCAATAATGGTAGGTTTGACTTCATAAGCAAAATTAGGATTCAGTTCCTTATATTTATTTAACATCTTAGGAACTTCATCGGTGAATGTCCAAAGGTTAATGGTCTTAACACTTGGATCATTGGTAACAGTCGCTGCAGGAACTTCCGTAGCAGCTGCAGGAGCCTTAGTTGTAGTAGCCGGGGGGTTGGCGTTGTCTGTTGTTGCTTTCTTACCACAACCGGTTACTATAGTAGCAACGAGTGCACCGCAAAGAAGTAATGCAATAAAACGTTTCATCAAATTTCCTCCTTACATTATGTAAATTACACACTGCGTTGTGAATGTGTGTGAAAGAATCTTCCCACTTATCTTCTTTATACCCTGTGTGATAATTCACATAACTTCTCCTCTGTCAACAGTTCCTATGATTGTTCATCATGGAATTATTATTACCCTTTTTATGCCGCAATATTTCATAATTTCGACAGATCGGAGTCGGAAATAATATCCTTTCATTTTGATGTATAAAACTAATATTTATTCATTAAATTTTGCACCACACTTCGGGCAAACATTATCACCTCTGTAGATATGACCGCATCTGTAGCAGCATTTTACACTGTGCTTTTCCTTAGCTATATAGGCAACATCTCTTGACTCCGGTTTTTCCTTGAGATAGGTGATAAATTCATCTAAACCCTTACAAAATGCTTTGACATCGGATAGGTTCAGATCGTTCGAAAGCTTGATTCTGCCCTGCCGCTCACTAACCGCACAGACATTCTTTCCTTTTCTGGCTATCAGCTCTTCTATATCCAGTACATCAAGCGTTCCTGATTCAGTCAAGGTATTATAGAAGATATGATCCGGTGTCAGAACGAAGCCTCTTCTGCCGTTCTCTTTCATGGAAGCATCACAGATCAGAATGGGAAATTCGTATTTCCCCCTTCCTGCCGCATAGGTATTCAGTGCATTTTGAATAATCAGACTTTCTTCTGACTCCTGGTCGGTTCGTGATCCTTTTCTGACGTTATAATAATGAACTCTTCCCTTTTCTGTGATTATTTTACCCATATCCTTGGCTAATTTTCCGATCAGCTGTTCACACTCATTCATTTTAATTTTTGTGAGGCGTTGATCTATGATGCCGAGTATGTTGGTCTTCAGTTCAGGAAGAAGCTCACTGTCTGAAATCTCTTTATATGCTCTGATCCCGTCCTCAAAAGAAAGCTCTGCCGGATCACCGCACAGCTTCTTGATTGTAGCTTCATCCATGGCATAAATCTTATCATGAATCGTCTCCAGGAAGGGGGCAGCAATTCTTTCTTCGAAGTCTTCTTTTTTCAAATTCTGATAAAGCTGCATAAAGGATTTTCTGTCCCTTGCACCTGCCTTTTTAATGAATACAGTTATCTCCTGCTTTTCAGCTTCTTCCCGTATATGGTCCAGATAAGTCAAATAAGTACTATGATCGATATCTTTGTACTGCCGAATGGTATCCTTCAGCATAAGATATTGTTTTTTCGTAATATCAGCAGGAATTTTGAGCCGAATCGCTTCCAATTCCTTTCTTCCCTTCTCTTCGAGAAGTTTAGCAAGGGGCTGTAATAATTCTTCCCGAAATTTCTCTTTTAAATCTTCCTTCTTTATCTCCTCCATCGTGCGGATTACATTTCTATAATCCTTTCCCCTGCAAGCTTCTGCCTTCTCCCTGAGAGAGCTCTCTTTACTGAGGAAGCGTACCGGTTCGCTCCTATCCGATCTTGCTTCCGAAGCAACTCCTGTCGGCTTTGATGAAGCAGCAGACTCAGAAGTTACTGCTTCCTGATTCCTGTCATAATCAGAAAAATGATTGAAATCATCATTAGAAGTATGTTTAGAAGTATCATATAATTTATTTCTGAAACTCTGCCTTGAATTGCTGCCCGAAGTATGACTCAAATTAATACCGGAATCCTTCTTGGATGTTTTTTCGGAAGTGTATTCGGAAGAATGCGGTAAATCCTTCTGAGAAGAATTTCCCTGTATCGATTCAGAATCATATTCTTTCTTGTTTCCGATCATACTGCCCCTAAGCTTCGGTATATGATTTCTGACCATATCCCGTCCCCGTCCGGATCTTGACCGAACAACCCCGGGTTTCCCGGAATGGTCAGCCTCCTGTTCAGAGAATCTCGTCAGCCGGAAAGCAGAATCCTCCTCCTCTTTCGCAGCCTTCGAATGACGTTTTCTCTTTTTGATCTCTTTTAGTACTGCCTTATTAAATTTTACTGCGCTTTTCGGCGGATAGAAACCCGAATCCATCTTTTCCTTAAGCCTGTCGACCTCAAGATCAGATAATTTATTTAGTCTTTTACACACGTCCTCGAGAGGTGTCTGATTTTCAATTTTATCTTTACGATAATCCGCCTCATACTCATTAAAATTACAGTTATAAGATCTTACTCCGGTCTTCCCGATAATTTCAATATAGTCCTCATAAGCCTCCTTATCATCCTCAAAATCCAGAGTATAGACACTGCCGTCTGCTAAAAGCAGATGGGGCTTCGGAGTAAAAAGCCGATGACAGGTATGGCAGGTATAGGCTCTGGCCAGGTAAACCCCTTTCTCATCTGTCTCGATCAGAAGCTCCTCCCCCTCCGGATAAATTACCATGGAAAGCTTTTTGCTGCAGATCGGACATTGATAACCAACCTTATAAAAGTTATTACCTATACGGGACTTGATTTTCTCTTCCTCCGTCAATTCCTCATTCTCAAAGGTATAACGTTCTCCTTTCCAGACAATCTTGTGCCACAGACCGATATCATATTTTCCTTTTTCTTTACCGGCTTCCTCCGACGGGTTCTCATCTGCCTGCTGTTCAGCTTCTCTGTCCTCTTTCTTCTGCCTGTCCAGAATCAGCTGTACCATATCCTCATAGGTAATCTGAACCCCATCTCTATATAACCGAAGACTCTCCTCGGTTAATACCGGTTCCACTGCAATTTCCTTCAGTATGTTTCCAAACAGGGAATTGATCTGGGGATAGTCCCTTTCTACCGTCAAGCCTTTTATCTTGCCCCATTTTCCAAAGGCATATAAGGTCATGTTAAGTACATTTCCCAGTAATTCATTCTTCGTGATCTGAATTATGGAATCCTCCTTCAGATTCACTTCGGCTGTATTGCTTCCGACAGCTCTGTTTCCGAAATCGAACATCAATACACTGTCACTTCCCGTTAGCACCAGATTGTTATTTCTGATGATAAATACCTCGTTCCACTTGAAATTCTTGCCCATGGTATTGATCAGCTTAACAAATACGACTTTCAGCTCCGCATTCGCTCTCAGTAAGATCATAGTAAAACCTTCCTCCCTGCCGGTTATCCTTTGTTCCGATTCTGTATCTATATTCTAACATCGTATTTTATTTTCGGAAATATTACATTCTCTCTATTCCTCAAAAAGCCCACGGATGTTGTCGTCAATCTGATCCCCCAGAAAAGCACGGCCTTTGGGAATCTGGTCCAGGTAATCTCTACGGATCTGATTGCTGATTCGGTCTATTTCCTCCTTCAGATCCTTTGCAGATAATCTCGTCGCACCCTTACCCAGAATGATGATCTGTTCCAGTGCATCCGAGGTAGCAACTGTCACACGGTGTTTCCGTGCAATTTCATGGGTTACTTTCTCTATATACTGATCAGCGGTCTCTGCTTCCTTCGTATATACCACATGAATATTATGGTAATCCAGAACCTCTCCGGTGCCGCCTTTCACCTTATAGGCATCGAACACCAGAATCAGGATGCAGTTTCGAAAGCCCTGATAATTGCTTAAGATATCCATGAGTTTGTTTCTGGCAGCATCCATGTTCTCTTTGGCTAATTCATTCAGCTCCTCCCAGGAGAAGATAATATTATAACCATCCACCAGAAGATATTCCATCTGCTGCTCTTTGCTTTCTTGTTTCTGCTGATATTCGGCGCTTTTCTGCTTTTGCTGCTCCTCCGATCGTACAGCAGGTGCAGTTCTTTTCTCATAGCCAAGAGCCCCCTGAGCAGGATTCAATCTCTGCTTCATCGGACCGAAGGCACGGACAAAGATTTCTTCCAGCTCTTTATCCTCCCGTATCGAGGCTTCATAACTTTTTCCGGTTCTGGTTTCGGCCTGTGTCTTTACCGCAGGAAGAGTATTATCTTCAGCTGAGCGCTTTTCTGCTTCGTATAAACGATCAGATTTTCTTTCTGAAGGAACACTCTCTGTCTCGATGAATTCTTCTGCCTCCGGCTGCCATCCGTTCTCCAGATGCATGAATTCCTCAACCCTGTCCCAATCTACTGCAAAGCCTACTCCATGGGCACAGAATACAGAGCCGGTAGGATTATCCGTGTCCCGTTCACTGTCATATCCAAGCTTTTCTATGACTTCCTCCGAATTATGACAGGGTTCGTAACCCTTCAACAGACAGAACAGTCGCCCTCTGCCCCTGGTATATGCTGTTACTTCCGATTGATACCCCTGCATCGTCGCTACCGGGGCACTTCCAGTAAGTACCGCATTCTCTCCCATTAACTCGGGAGGATTGAAGGTACCACACATCCTTTGCAGGTCGGACATGGCCCTGCCCAAGGAATCCGAAGGAAGTTCAAACCTGAAATTATAATATGGCTCCAGAAGAAGGCTTTTCGCCCTTTTTAGTCCCTGCCTGACTGCCCGGTAGGTCGCCTGTCTGAAATCCCCACCCTCAGTATGCTTTATATGTGCCCGTCCGGTGATCAGGGTCAGCTTCATATCCGTAATCGGAGATCCTGTTAACACCCCGATATGTTCTTTTTCCTCCAGATGGGTTAAGATCAACCTCTGCCAGCTGCGCTCCAATACATCCTCGCTGCAGCATGAAGTGATTTCCAATCCGCTTCCGGGTTCGCCCGGCTCCAGTAACAGATGCACCTCAGCATAATGACGCAGTGGTTCAAAATGCCCCACTCCCATGACAGGTTCCAGGATGGTTTCTTTATAGACGATGTTTCCCTGCCCAAACTCAGCGGCAATCCCAAACCGCTCCAGGATTAGGGCCTTCAGGATATCTACCTGTACTTCCCCCATTAACTGAACATGGATTTCCTTCAGCTGATCAGACCAGACAATATGAAGCAGAGGATCTTCCTCCTCCAGCAATCGCATTTTCGATAAAACCATATGTGCATCACAGTCTGGCGGAAGCAGTAGCCTATAGTTCAATACAGGCTCCAAAATCGGTAGATCGGATACTGCCTCTGTTCCAAGTCCTTCTCCCGGATAAGTATTACTCAATCCTGTGACCGCACAGACAGTACCGGCCGAAGCCTCCTCTACCGCTTCATATCTGGTACCGGAGTAAATTCTGATCTGGTCTACCTTTTCTTCCCAGACAGCGGTTTCTTCGAGCCTCTCCCTTCGGTTCGTCAAAAGCTCCTTAACCTTTAAGCTTCCCCCGGTAATTTTCATATAGGTCAGGCGGTTTCCCTGATCATCTCGAGCGATCTTAAAGACTTTTGCACCAAATTGATTTTGTGATCGGAACGAACTCGTAAACTGCTCCAGTCCGTCAAGAAAGGCTTCCACTCCCTCCAGCCTCAAGGCCGAGCCAAAGTAACAGGGAAATATTCTTCTCTTTGAGATAAATTCCGCGATATTCTCTGTCTCTATCTTGCCTTTTTCCACATATTCCTCCAGCAATGTCTCATCACACATAGCCAGATTTTCCATAAATTCTGCCGGATTTTGATCCGCACTGAAGTCAATGCAGCCTTCATTCAGCAGTCTTTTTAGTTCTGTCATTAGAGCACTTCTGTCCGTTCCAGCCAAATCCATCTTATTGACAAACAGAAAGGTCGGTATCTGATACCTGGCAAGCAGGTTCCAGAGCGTTAAGGTATGTCCCTGGACACCGTCACTGCCACTGATGACCAGTATTGCATAATCCAAAACCTGTAGCGTCCGTTCCATCTCAGCGGAAAAATCCACATGTCCCGGTGTATCCAGCAAAGTGGCTTCCAAATCTTTAAAATGAAATACAGCCTGTTTCGAAAAGATGGTAATACCCCTGGCACGCTCCATCTCGTAGGTATCCAGAAAAGCGTCCTTATGGTCTACCCTGCCCAATTTTCTGATACTGCCGGTCAGATAAAGCATACCTTCCGCCAGTGTTGTCTTTCCTGCATCTACATGGGCCAAAATACCGATTACCAGCTTTTTCATTGTCGTCTCCTGTAACATTATCGTGTATTTATACTATAAGAATAATAATAAATTATATAATTCGGGAATGCAAGGGTGTTACTGCCTGTGGAATAAAATACTTGACCATATATTTTAGAAAGCGTATAATTCCTATTCATACGACATCTTTTGGCTGGATTGCCGTAATTTCGATCTTAGGTGATAAAGCATGCATAATAATTTTCTAAAACAAAATAGTGAACAAAGGCGCAATTTGATCCTGAACGGACCGGTATCAACGACGATCCTTCTGTTGTCGGTTCCCACGTTAATGATGGGTCTGGTTCAGTCCGTTATTCCGGTGATTGACGGCCTTTTTCTGAATAATTTCGTCGGTACAGTGGCCGCAAGTGCCGTTACCTATTGTGCACCGATTGTTAATATAACCGCAGCGTTGGCGCAGGGCTTAAGTGTAGCGGGCATGGCCGTCATTGGTCAATCCAACGGTAAGGGAGCCTTCGAAGACAGTCGGCGTATCTCTATTCAGCTGATTGTTGTTACCTTCCTGCTGGGTTTTCTTTTAGCTCCAATTCTGGTGCTCCTTGCTTTCCCCGCTTCCGCTCATGTAAATGCAGAGATTTCCCATGATGTATTTGTCTATCTGATTTTAAGTGCGGGTGTCATTCCTTTTTCCTTTATGGAGTCAATCTATAACGCCATCAAGAATGCCCAGGGCAAACCGGAGGATACCTTTGCAAGGATGATCCTCATGCTCGTATTGAAAATAATCTTCAGTGCTCTTTTTATTGCAGTCTTTCATTGGGGCCTGGTCGGTACGGTTCTGGCCTCCCTGGCGTCTAATATACTGATTACCGTATGGATGTATTATGAATTATTTCTGAAACCAAACGGAGACCGCTTTACTATGACCGGTTTCAAATTCGATAAGCTGATCATTAAGAATCTGATCCATATCGGTTTCCCTTCCATGCTCTCCAGTGTAATGCTGAACCTCGGCTTCTTCCTCATCAACAATGAAGTTGAGAAATATGGTCCGATTGTTTTAAATGGTCAGGGCATTGCCAACAGCATCACCTCCGTTTGCTTTATCCTGCCCTCTTCTTTCGGCTCCTCGGTGACTACCATGGTCAGTATGAATATCGGTGCCAAGCAAGTAGACAAAGCAAAAAAGTCCTGCCTCATCGGCTGTATCATCAGTGCTATCACTGCCGCAGTATTAATCGCAATAATCGTACCGCTTTCCTCACACCTAACCGTTCTCTTTACCCGGGAGCCGGAGGTACTTGATGTGGCCAACCGTGCTCTTCATATTTATACCTATTCCGTCATCGGCTTCGGCATCTGCATGGTGCAGCAGGGAGCCTTCATCGGTCTTGGACGAACCCGCATCACGTTGGTACTCAGTATCCTCCGTATCTGGCTTCTCCGTTATGTATTTATCCTGGCTACCGAGCATTTTCTCGGGTTTTACTCGGTATTCTGGGGGAATCTGTTTTCTAATTATATGGCAGCCTTGATCACGACCGTCATGATTTTTAAAATGAAGTGGGTCTCTGATTTAGATTAACATAAAGCAAAAACCTCCTTTCCAATCTTATTAAAAGAAAGATGGAAAAGGGGGTTTTTTCACAAATATAGAATATTATAGTTCTATTCCGAATCCAAACTTAACTGCCAGTTTATTCCGAATTTATCTGTCAAATTACCGTAGCACTTACTCCAGAAGGTTTGCTGCAGTTCCATATTCACTGTACCGCCTTCTTTCAATTTCTCGTAATTCGAACGGACTTCATTTTCATCCGAGCTTACGACGGTAAGGCTGATGTTGTTACCTTGAAGGAATGGCATCCCCGGAGGTACATCAGAGAACATAACCTTACTGCCGCTGATCATCAAATATGTGTGCAGAACCAAATCCTTCGTTGCTTCTTCCTGTCCGAAACCGGAAGTATCCTGGACATCTCCGAACAGCATGAACTGAGGCTTATCTGTGTGAAATGTCTCGGCATAAAACTCCACAGCTTCCCTGCAATTACCGCTAAAATTAATGTAAGCCTGTACTGACATATCATTTCCTCCTTATCATTTGAAAATATACACCTAGTTTCTACGAACCGACATTAATTATACTGAGATAACATCATGTTACTGGTGTAAAGGTAACCAGTTACACTATTATATGGCAGATTTTGTCGAAATTCAAGATTATAAGTTATGCCTTCTGAAATTTATCATACAGGAGAGTTTCTCTTTATCTTTGAAACAGCAAGCCTTCAAAGGTAAGTCCTTCTCTCCCATCGAGATTGATTACCCGAAGGGTTTCCTGCATGTTTCGACCTATCCCTCGTTTCAAAAGCTCGGTTTCATTAATCGGAGTCAAAGAAAAAGGTTCTGATTTCATTCCTTTTTCATTAAAAACATATCCTATCAATCTACCATGATCCAGTTGTAGCTGCAGCTTATAGCCAAGACCGGCAACACCATGATAATCTGTTTCCTTATAGATCCCGCACCGCTTGCTCCAAATCTCCGGGATTGAAGTCATATCTACCTTCTCTCCAAAAATTCTTAAATTATCCTTATCCTTTACCAATAACACCTCTTCTCCACCGACATGAAAAGTTCCGAACTGCAGCCCCTCCAGCTCCATGATTTTCGTCGGAAACAAGCCCATTAAAAGTGGTTTGCAGGAATTCCAGCCTTCTTCTGACTTTTCAAGTTTAATTACAGTATTGGGATACTTTTGAATCTTCATGCTGTAATATTTCTTTGTTGGTTCTACCGTTACCCATCCGAACTCAGTGGCATAATCTCCTTTTAGCGGTACAGGCTTAATTTCCAGCGATGCATTATGTATATCTGAAGGATAATTTCCGGGACCGTTGGTAGCTTTTATTACACGGATAATTGTTTCCGTAGTAAGCTTTTCTGTCAATGCTTCTCCGTTAACAGAATTGGTCAGAACAATAACGCCAAAGTTGAAATCCTTAAGAATTGTCATTCGACTGAAAAACAGGCGGGTTCCACCCGGGTGCATCACAATGCTGCCGCAATCAGGATCCTGATATAAAAACCAGTTTAACCCTATGGAGCCGGTTGTATCCAGACCATTTCCGTCCAGATCCAGAGGAAGATGGGTTTGCGGAGTCAGCATCTCTTTCAAAGTAGCTTCCTTAATAATCTCGTTATTCTTATAGGAGCCATTTCTCAGAATCATTTGCATAAAATGGCTCATTTCATTCACACTGGAACGAAGAGAGCCTTCCGGACTGATTCGATCCGGGCAGATGTCATCCCTAGCCGGCTTATTATTATAATATCCTAAGGATGATAAAGCTACCATATCATTACGTAACTCAAAG
Source organism: Bacillota bacterium (assembly GCA_023414985.1). Taxonomy (GTDB): domain Bacteria; phylum Bacillota; class Clostridia; order Lachnospirales; family Lachnospiraceae; genus Mobilitalea. The sequence goes on from JAEZLY010000219.1 coordinate 23,573, forward strand.
GACGAATGATACATTTCCAGCGGATTAAGAATGTGCCCAATGACATAATCGTTGAATTTCTGACCGGTAGCTCTTTCAATCACAACGCCCAGCAAGGTCGATCCTATGTTAGAGTACGCTGTGATATAGTTTGGCGGATATGCGGCATATTCCTCTTTGATATCAACGACGATCGCTGTAAAATAAGGATATTCCGGATTGAGGACTTCAGGAAGGTAATTACCCGGTAGACCGGATCGATGGGTCATCAGCGTTCTGAGCGTAATCAATTCGTCGTCCCCGTAACGGGATTTGATTGAAAATTCCGGTATATATGCCGACAGAGGTTCATCGATGTCAAGCTTCCCTTCCTCTGCCAGCTGCATAACAGCAGTTGCAGTAAAAAGCTTAGAAATGGACCCTATCTTATAAAGAGTGTCAGCACTGACCGGTATCTTTTTATCTTTGTCAGCATATCCCAGATTTATTGTAAAGAGGATCCCATTCTCATCTACGACAGCCATGCTCATTCCTGTGACCTTTTTCTTTCTCATTTCATTTGTGGCTAATTGAGTGAGTTCTTCTTGAACTGACCTCAAACTCATCTCATCACCCTTGCTGTTATTTACCGGAATAGACGCCATATACAAATTACAAGTGGTTGATAAAGAGGTAATGACAAATAGCAGGGCAACCAATATACCTATCATAAGCTTTCTTTTTATACGATACATAAATCCCCCCGAAACAATGCTTTTACCATTTCAGCTACAGGTTTATTTTACCATTTTATGTTATTATATACAATAAGCTCTTCTGTAAATCGGCTCACCCCATAGTACTGAAGAATATAACCTTATAGATACTGATTATCTTTGAAATCAGAATAGGCAGGTTTTATCTTCAATTACTCTACCTTCAAAATTAGTTCCAGAATTCTTCCGGCGCAGACCTCCATCTCTTCTCTGGTGATCAGCCCCGCTTCCTTGGCTTCCAGTAGCTGCTCAGGATAACCACAGCCCATTTTTACATCATTGCCTGCTTTTACTTCCTTATCATGTTTCCCATAGGTCCACCAATCTGTGGTCACCATTCCGTCCCAGCCCCATTCGCCTCTTAAGATATCCTCCAACAATTCTCTGTTTTCCGAAGCCCGGCATCCATTGATGATATTATAGGAAGACATGATACTCCACGGCTTCGCTTTCTTTACAATGAGTTCAAAGGCCTTCAGATAGATCTCCCTGGTTGCTCGTTCCGATACTCTGGAATCGCTGTTTCTATTGTTGGTTTCCTTATGATATATTGCAAAATGCTTAACGGTTGCTCCGATCTGCTGGGATTGTATCCCTTTCACCATAGCAGCTCCCATTTCACCGGTCAAATATGGGTCTTCGGAATAATACTCAAAATTCCTTCCGCATAATGGGCTTCTATGGATGTTGATCGCCGGTGCCAACCAGACTGCCATATTATTTTCTTTCACTTCTCTGGCTCCGGCTACCCCAACCTCATAGATCATATCTCTGTCCCAGGAGCATGCCAGTAAAGTCGCACAGGGCCAAGCCGTGGTATAGACTCCGCATTCCGGTTCGATCCGAAGTCCGGCGGGTCCGTCGGCTGTCATAATATTTGGTATTCCGTACTCCGGCATATTTCCATACCCAAAGGTATTAGCAGTCCCAGTATTAGGCTGCCCGCCCAAGAGATGCGCGACCTCCTCATCCGTCATCTGCTTCAGAAATTCCTCTATTGTCATCGCTCCATCAGCAACGCAATCCAGGGTACGGATACCGCGCTTGTACTGATCCCACAATTGATAGCGCTTTCTTGCTCTTACTACAGGCGCATAGCCCAAGGTAGTCTCCGCCGAGGCTGTTCTATTGGCAACGTTCTCGGTAGAACCAGTTGAAACCGGAAGCTCTTCAAAGCTTCCATCAGCCAGCAGCCTTTTCTTTAAGGCTTTTGGTGCTATTTTTTCACTAAGCTGTTCGATTATGGTATTTTGCGATACAGTAATGACAAAGTCTATTTTTTGCACACTTCGTACGGAATTTCCCAGGAAGAATTCATACTCTCCGGCTTCCAGCACATAAGCAGATTTCTGTATTTTTCCAAGATCATCATAGGAAGCCAAATCAGCCATAGAGAAGTCCAGACAGATCAGCTGTGTTTCTCCTGCTTTCAGCAATCGAGTCTTTTGAAAGGCCACCAGGCTTCTTGCTGCTTTACCCAGCAGTCCCTGCGGTGCAGCTGTATAGACCTGTAGCACCTCCTTACCCTCTCTGTTCCCTGTATTGGTTACCGATACCATAATCCGAATGATACCCTCTTCGTTCCATGCAGAGTCAAGCGTCCAATGAAAGCTAGTATAAGACAGACCGAAGCCAAACGGATAATTCACCTTCTCTGCCGCCCCCGGAATAGTCTCAAAATACCGATATCCCACGAAGATATCTTCGGAATAATCCACATAATTATCAGATTCATAGAATAGGCTGGTCGAAGGATAATCTTCCAACCTATTTGCAAAGGTGTCCGATAATTTACCGCAAGGATTACCAAGCCCACACATCAGCTCCGCAGCAGCTAATCCGCCCTCCATCCCGCCTTGCCATGCCAGCAGCACTGATTTTATCGCAGAATCCTTTACAAACCAACCGGTATCTACGATCCCTCCGACATTTAATACTACAATCACCTTTGGAAAGTTTTCTTTCACCTGCTTGACCATTGCTTCTTCCGCATAGGACAAGTAGTAATCACCCCTTTCATAGATGAATTCATATTTCTCTTTCAGAGCTTCGACTTGTCCCCAGGGATTTTTATAGGTTGAGTTGTTGTTTTGCTTACCGTTTCGATCCCAACCTTCTCCTGAGAACCGACTGATACAAATGACTGCAGTATCTGTAAATGCTCTGGACTCCTTCAGCAGCTCTTCAGGAACTGCGGGTTCTATCGTCATACCGGGTATAGCCCCGTCTGAATACTGATCAGTTACTTTATCACGATAGAACTTGGATAACGCTTCAAATATAGTAACCTGCTCCTTTAAAGATTTTAGGCCGTCATGCAAATTAATCGTATATTCCACAGTAACATCTCCGCTGCCGCCGCCACCCTTGACATAATCGAAGCAGCCCTTTCCGAACAATGCTACCCTAACGCCTCTTTCTAGCGGAAGGATATTTCCATCATTCTTGAGCAGAACCATTCCTCCTTTTGCAGCATTTTTTGATAGTTCCCTGTGCTTTTGCGATGCCGTCACTCTTTCTCCCAATTCTCCCAAAGGCAGATTGGGAAGATATCGTACTCTTTGCCATTTACTCATAGAAGCCCTCCTTTACCCGGATCTTTTCTGTAGAAGCTTATCTTAATCCTTGATGAAACTCCATACAAGCTTACAATTGACTTATTGTGTGGTCGATATTGACTTATTGAAGACATCATGATAATTTGTATTATAGTATAGAATCTATTAAGAAAGGCAATAATCGCCATGCCAAATCATGAGATTATAGTATCCAAGTCCGGACTACCGGTTAATATTGATATTTACAAAACCTATGACCGGTTAATTCCCAGTCATTGGCATGAGCATGTTGAGATCCTATTCCTTTATCGAGGCACTCTTCAGATCATTCGAAATGATGAAAAATATACGCTCCGTGAACATGACTTATTTATTGTGAATTCCGGGGACATCCATTTGACCCGCAGTCTCGGAAGCGTCGAAGTGTTAATCCTCCTGATCCCTTTAGCACTGTTCCGTTCTGTTATAACAGATGATCAAATCATCAGATTCAGAGAGTATTTCCCGAAGGAGGAACTATATCATGATACTGCTTTTCAAGAAATGCTGGATCACCTTCACACCCTGAGAATACTATATGAACAGGAAGAAGACGGTTATCAATTTCTTTTTCACAGCAGTGTTTCCCTATTTCTTCATACTCTCTATAAGAATTATGTAATCGATCAAGGCACCGAGTTCTTTAAAACTGTAAGAAAACAAGTACGTTTTAAGGATATCATAGATTATGTGGAAGCAAATTATAAAGACCCGATCACGATAAAAAAAGCCGCCTCTATGGCAGCTTTGAATTCAGAGTATTTCTGTCGATCTTTTAAAAAAAATACCGGCTCAACTTTCATGGAGTATGTAAATATGGTTCGGCTGACCCATATTCACAGAGACCTGCTGGATACTGAGGATAGCATTACTCATCTCCAGGAACAACATGGCTTTACGAATAACAAGGTCTTTCTTCGGATGTTCAAGGAGATTTACGGATGTACTCCCTCAAAGCTTAGAGCAGGGAAGTTCACATCAAGCGATTGCCACACCTGACGTGAACTTTTCCTGATTTCTTTTCTCAGGCCGTAAGGGATGACGAAGGTTACTATGCTTTTTTCCTGTTTCTTTTATTCTTGTAGGCAATCCAGGATATCTTTAGAGATGAATAAGTTCCCACTGCTGCGTTTCCATAAAAAAAGCCCATAAAAATTCCTGCACCTAGATTTCCTCTGTGTGCAAAAAAGACTGATATGATCAATCCGATAATGCTTGCAATTGTCGGAACCAGGGTACGCGGTATCGGCAGAACTAATTTAATTATCTGTGTAAAGATCAGTACTGCCGGTACTGCGATTACTGCATCCCAGAAATTTGTATGAATGGTCGGAAAGCTCTCCATGCTAACCTCCTGCTAAGTTCTGGTTTTATTGTCCGTATTCTGCCGAAGATTATGCATAGAGGTGGAACGGATAGCAATCAACCGTTTGACATCCTCCAATACCGTTGAATTTTTGACGTCGATCATAAGCCACTTCTGCCCCATACCGGTTTTAGTATCAAAATATAATTGCTGCAGATATTCCGTGCAGAATGGAAGCAGCCATTCCGCCTCCGCTCTCTCTCGATCACTGATTACCACAAGAACAAGAAAACTACCTTCAGACGGATAAATGGTGCATAAGGATCGTCCACCTTTTTTATACTTGATATTCCAGCCAAACTGCATAGAGCATTTGCTATATTCGAACTGAGGCTTGCATTGATACTCCGTCTCCAGATGCTTACAAAAGTCCTCAAATAAGTGGCTGTTAATATAAGTACGGATTTCTGCCATTGACGGCTTATTTTCTCCATCCGTCTTGTCAAAGTTCTGCTCTGTCGTTTGTTTCTCCTTAGCGGAGGGTCTGATTGGCAACCACAGCTCCATATAGTTTGCATCCGGTGTCGTATTGTAATAAAGCTCTGCAATGAAATTTCTGCCAATCAGTCCATGGGTGTTCATCCAGGTCTTCATAAAGGAGTATGCTTTATGAAGGGCGGAACCGGTAAGTTCCGAAAAATTTTCGGCCTCAAAGCCGCAAACTACATATTCACCGGTCGGAATTGTATAGGTAACAATTTTATCAGTCTTTACGGCTTCGCTTGCTTCAGCTCCTGCCATATAAGTACAAAAGCCATTTCTGGCTTTTCCCTTATAAAGAATCCCGAGTTCATTGCCCTCTGCCAACAGCTTAGGCAGGTTCGGTTTTTGTCGATGGAATTCCTGCCAGACCATACCGGCATAAGCAACACCTGTCGCTTTTCCTCCGGTCAGATCATCTTCGGGGATTTCGCCTTCTATCCCAACAAAGGAACGCGGTTTATTCATATTCCTTCGGTTCACTTCAACAACAATCCCATCAGCAATAAACGGTACCCCTTCTTCCACCTGGGCATAGTCCAAGCCCAAATCGGGCTTGATAAAATGGTTGAGTATTATAGGATGGGCACGGTACTCTTCCGGCGTAATACCATATGCTTCTTTAAAAGCACGGGTGAAATTGGCATGATCCGAAAATCCATACTCCAGTGCAACATCCGTGATCCGTATTCCCTTGTTCTTAAGAGCCTCCGAAGCCCTTGCCAGCTTACGCAGCTTGACATATTCATTTACCGGTTTTTTCACCAGTCGTCCAAACAGACGCTGATAATAATAAGGTGATAATGCCGCTGTTTTTGCCAGCGTTTCTGTCCTAACGTTCTCGCTAAGATGGTCTTCTATAAAATCCAATGAGCTTTGTATTGCCTCCCATGCATACATATCAACACCTCCTTGGATTTATAGTAGCACAGAATTCATCCTTACGCTTGTCGCAGCATGCTCTTCCGGTAAGCCTACAGATACGATCCTTCACAATTCCGGATTAACTTTATCTTTCCAATGTGAAAGAAGCAAGACTTGCACTGCCCTCGCCCGAATAAGTAAAATAGAGAGCCTGTATGC
>JAEZLY010000115.1 GCA_023414985.1 Bacillota bacterium
GAAGTATACCAGGACGTCATCGGAGATACGATATACCTTATCACCGGTATTGGCCTGTTTTCCATCAATATAGAGAAGTCTTACCTTTTGCAGATTCTTGACTTCCTTAATGGAGTTATTCTCGAATTTGACAGCCTTCGGACCGGGGTTAATATCCCAGGGAGCATCAGTGACGGTAATCGTCCGCTCGGTTCCAAAATCGAAGGTAAGCTGGTATGCGTAAATTCCCTTTAAGAGATCCGGAGCTTCTATCTTAGTCAGCATACCGCACTGGAAGTAAGAATCTGTAATGTAGCGTAGAATTAAGTCTGTTATTTCACCGGAGGTGTTCAAGCGGCAGAAAACAACCTGGTCGGAACCCCATGTGATTTCCTTCAGACGTGCTGTTGATACCTTTGAATAATCGGTACCATTTACCTCGATCACCCTGACATCGGAAGCCAGTTTTCTGGAGGTGATATCAGAGATATCAGTTCCGTTGAAATAATCTACTTTTTTAATGCTGGAGGTACCATTCGTGAAGCTGACCTCAACTAAGTCACCTACACGGAAGGAGGTATCGGTGGTCGGGAATTCCAGAACGGTTCCGCCGGTCTCAGCGACACGAAGTACCTTGCTTACACTGCTTTCCTTATTCTGATCCTTCACAACCTTATCTACGACCTCCAATACATAACCGGACAGAGTCGTGGACATCTTATCGATTTTGTAGATATCAGCAACATTTCCATTAAAGCCGAAGGCTACTGCAACATTATCACCTTCCTGAATACCGTTTTGAACAAGTCTGGCACCCCAGGCATTTTCTGTCATATCCTTCATATCACCATTGCTTGATCCGGAGGTGTTCACAGGATAGGTCTTTAACTCATAGGTTTTTCCTGCAACAGTGATAGCTGTGGGTGCGGAGAGGGTCGGGCTGACCGAATCCAGTACGCCGTAAGCGGTATCTCTGTAAACCCATACACTGCTTAACTCTTTGGTGTAATAAATGACATCTGTGTTCTTTACATCATTTAAGGAAATTCTATTACCGTTTTTATAAATTAGTCCTTTGCTTATATCAAAGCCAAGGCTTTTCTGCCAGTTACCGCCGGCTAATCTGGACTGGAGCGGAAGAATATAAGATACTTTATCATCTCTTCCCAAAAGAAGAACCACCATCTTATCCTTCTTAATACTATAATTTCTGAGAAGATAGCTCATATCCTCAGGCTTCTCTACGGTATATCCTGCTCCGGATACGGTAAGCTGCTGCGGACTGCCGTTATTATAGGTAACGGCATCCAGGTTACCATAGATCTTCTTGTCATAAACCCATACCTTTTTTAACTGGTCAGCATAATACAAGATACTGTAATCACTGATATCATCGGAAGAAATCTTTTTATCATCCTGAAGGATCTGATAACCAGAGATATCCTTGGCAAGCTTTTTGGTCCAGCCCTCTTCCGCAAGAATGGGTCCCTTCGATTTCTTCTCAACTAAGGTCTGATAATTGATCTTTCCATCAGCGTCTACACCATAGCCGAGGGTCTGAGCATAAATCTGTCCGGTCTTATTCTTTGCATTCAGAAGATTATAGAATAGGTTGTAGCTGTTTGCCTTCGTCAGCTTATCAGCTTCCTTCTTATCTATATTCTCGTTCAAACCAAGCTCCTTGAACTTATCAAATCTGCTTCCGGAAAGCCTATTGTTAAAATCCTCATTGGTATATCCAAGAATGGCAAGTGTTCCATAAGCTGCTTCTTTTAGCGTGACAGCCTGCTTTGGTTTAAACTTTCCACCCAAGTATCCGCTCATATAACCCTTAGATACCGCCATCTGAATATATGCTGCTTTTGCGTTGTCTGTCTTTACATCCTGAAAAAGTCTGGATGTTCTTGAAGATTTGACATCTCCGGAATTCAGAGATGCTAAAACCAGCAGTTGTGCAAATTCTTCACGGGTAACATAGGTACCCTTTACGATACGGCTTCCCGCATTATCTCGTGTAATTCCTGCTAAATCCGTTATATCGGCAGCCTTATTCCCCGCAGCCGCGTATGCGTCAATCGGAGCTGTCCGGAAAAGAAATATTCCGAGCAGGAAGCATGCTGATATCATCTTGAATGAACGTGTTACTGATTTCATTATAATTTTAACCTCCCTTTACGTTGTCCCCTGCAATTCATGCGGCGATCTGCCGCCCCATTAATGCTATGATGCGTATAATGAGAATTTTCACTTTTTATTCTACCTGAATAATCAAGTTATGGAATGAAATGGGTCAATGAATATTAACGATAATTATACAACATTTTTTTCAAAATTCATTAAAGGAATATTAAAAAAATTATAAAGATTATCTTAAGATAAATAGAAGTCTAAATTCTTACGTGAATGAATAAGATATGAAAGAGGCATTCCATCGTATGTCCAAATCTAAGGAGGGATTTTAAGTGGACCTGATTAAAAAGAATATTCATATGAATAAATTGAAATGTAAGAGTACTCTGCAGCTTACATTGGACGATGATTTCAATGTCCCCGATGTCAAACCGGACATTGACCAGATTATTACTGCGCAGGGAGAGGTCAGAATTAATGACATCAAAGCGGTGAACGGTAAACTGCTGGAGAAAGGGGTGCTTCGCTTTAACGTGTTGTACTTAAGCGAAGGAGATTCCAGACCTGTACATAACCTGTCAGGAGAAATCCCCTTTGATGAAACAATCAACATGGATGTCAATTGTGCAGATGATGAGCCGATTGTAAAATGGGAGCTGGAGGACCTTTCTACGGGATTGATCAATTCCAGAAAGCTGAGTGTGCGTTCCATTGTCAGACTCTATGTCGCCGTAGAAGAGCTGTATGATGAAGAAACAGCTGTTATGGTGGAAGGCTCGGAAGATATTCAATACATAAACAAAAAAATTGAGGTTACCAACGTTGCCATTAATAAAAAGGATACTTATCGTATCAAGGATGAGATCGTCCTTCCTGCTAATAAGGCCAATATAACCTCTCTGCTCTATCAGGACATCGGCTTAAGCAATGTGGAAGTCCGTCTTCTGGAGGATAAATTCACCATCAAAGGGGAATTGCCTGTATTTGTACTGTATACCGGCGAGGATGAGGATAATCCGATTGAATATTATGAGACAGAGCTCCCCTTCAGCGGAACTGTGGAATGCAATGGCTGCACAGAGGATATGATAGAGGACATTGCCTTCAATATTGCCAGCAAAAATATGGAGGTTAAGCCCGACGCAGACGGTGAGGAACGAGTCCTTGATATCGAAGTTAATTTAGAGTTGGGAATCAAGGCATATGAGACCTGTGAGCCTGAAATTCTGTGTGATGTATATAGTCCGCTCAAGGAGATTACTCCTGTGATTCGGAATGCAGACTATGAGAATCTCGTGATTAAGAATAACAGTAAGTACAGGATTGCCGACAGGATCAGGGTCTCAGAGGACCAGCCGAGGATCTTGCAGATCTGTCATGCAAACGGGGACATCCAAATCGATGATGTAAATGCAGAAGGAACAGAGCTCCAGGTGGATGGTGTCATCGATGTAAACATCCTTTATATAACCGAAGAGGACCGCAGGCCGTTAAACTCCTTAAGAGGCGCTATTCCGTTCTCCCAGGTCATCGAGCTGAAGGGTATGAAGCCCGGCAGCAATTATGAAGTCAAGCCGGGAATTGACCAGCTGAGCGTTATGATGCTCGATAGCGAGGAGATTGAGGTCAAGGCATCCATCAATCTGAATACCATCGTATTTGATATCTTAACGGAGCCAATTATTACTGATGTTACGGTTGCTCCGCTCGATATAGAGAAGCTGCAGTCCATGCCGGGAATCATCGGATATGTTGTGAAAAGGGGCGACACCCTGTGGAATATTGCAAAGAAATATTATACAACTGTGGATAACATTATGACAGTCAATGATCTGGAGGATGATCGTATCCAGGAAGGTGATAAACTGATTATTACTAAGAAGGTAGATACGGTACTTTAAGTCAGCAGCTTTTAAGATAATCAAAGCATTTCTATTCTTAATTTGAAAACCGAGCCTCAGGAAGGTTTGCCTCTTGAGGCTCTTTCTTTGTCTGCAAACGCTATTTTTATTTCTGCTATAAACATTTTCCTCATATATACCGAAATAATGAATACAGATATAGACAGCCATGGATGGCTAACAAAGAAACCAAGGAGAAAGCATTCTCTGGTAAATGAATAATCATGGAGGATTGAGATTATGGGAGTAAACGGAGTAACAGGTGTAGGACAAACCTACGAAAGTGGAACAACATCGAAATCAAAGGCAAGTCAAAGTACGGAGAAAAACCAGACCAAGCAGGAAGACAACAATGCCGCTGCGGTATATGAAAAAAGTGAACCCGCACCGGATACATCAAAGAAGACCTATACCCGGGACCAGGTAACCGTGGATCGTCTGAAGGCGGAAGCAGACAGACGGACTCAGAGCCTGAGGGAACTTGTTCAGAAGCTGCTTTTAAAGCAGGGAGAAACCTATACAGATGCGACAGACATTTATCAGTTACTGCGTGAAGGCAAGGTGCAGGTGGATGATGAGACCAGAGCGCAGGCACAGAAGGATATCGCGGAGGATGGTTACTGGGGTGTAGAGCAGACCTCAAACAGACTTGTGGAGTTTGCAAAAGCACTGACCGGCAGTGATCCTTCCAAAGCAAATGACATGATTGATGCTGTCAAGAAGGGCCTGGAAGAAGCAAAAAAAGCCTGGGGTGGAAATCTCCCGGAGATATCCCAGCGAACCATAGATTCTACCATCAAGAAACTGGAAGAGTGGCGCGACGGAACCGCAGAAAATAAATAATTCCTATAAAAAATCATAAAGGCTGTTTTAAGATACAAGAACAGCTTAAGGC
>JAEZLY010000118.1 GCA_023414985.1 Bacillota bacterium
GATCAGAAGTGCTGTTATCGGCTGCCCTACGAGCCTGACCCATATGCGGGAGTGACTGGGAACAACGGATTAGAGTTCTTTCGGGAATTATTCGGCTGCAAGCGTAAGTCGGGGATTCAAAAGAGCATAAAAAGGTTAAGCCGGAGGTATCCTAATGAAACATAAGCCAATACTCACAAGGAAGCTTGCCAAGGACGGTAGCGGAGGTTTGCGGGAGGTAATCGGATTAATGGGATCTCAAGCAGGTACGGGGGTAACCTATACCGGACTGATGCTGGCCTTCTATCTTAGTGAGGAACTGGGAAAAAAGACAGCTTTTCTTGAGTGCAATAACCATCAGGATATGGACTTGATACAAAAGGCGTATGAATGGAGCAGTGAGGAGACGGCCTCCTTCTGCTTTCGTAATCTAACCTGCTATAAGAGGATAAGCCCAAAGCAAATACCTGATATCATTGGTCAGGACTTTGATTATATTATTATTGATTTCGGAACAGACTGGTTGGGCAACCGGGAGGAGTTCTTAAGATGCAGTCTGAAGGCTGTATTTGCCGGACGTTCTGAGTGGGGGCTTCAAAAGCTTTTATCCTTTATCAGAAACAATGAACTGACTCGCGGCAGTGATACCTGGTATTATCTGATTCCTCAAGCGGAAGACAGGATGATCAAACGATTTAAGAAAGAGACCTATTACAGGATCTGTGCGGTACCGTATACAGATGAGCCCACTCGTCCTAATCGAAGCACCAGACAGTTTTTTAAAGAACTGCTCCGACTGGCTTAATAGATGCTATTGCAGGTACTGGATCCGGAACGGAAGTATAGCATATCACAAATGACCTTCTTATCCAAGGAAAAAATTAGGCATCTGACCTGCAAGCAAGTAAAGGAGCTAGGCAGAGCTATAGTAAATCAGAACAGACAACGGTACGGCCCGTTCACCCGCGCTTAAAAAGCCCTCTATACTTTTTGCGGCGATAGGTAGCCTCGGGTATCGGTCGTTGTCTGTTTTGTCTTTATCGATATTTACGTTTTATCTATATTTCTTACCAAATTTTAATCTGAAAAGTCGATTTTGGTAATGACGGTATATTAATAAAATGCTATAATGTATCAAAAGTACTATATCAGTGAATTTTTTGGAAAGGTATGGGTAATCAAATGGATAGACGAACTAAGACGGCAATCCTGGGCTCTGCCACAGCGGTGCTTCTGATCATTATCCTGATTGGGGCAGCGGTGGTTAAGTTTTTGACACCGAGTAAAGAGATGATGCCTCTGGCGACGTATTATGAAATAGGGGACTCTGAGGTGTTGTTAATCCTTCAGAATGAGGTATATGAAAAGAAAGGTCAACTGCTGAACGGAGCAGTATATATAGATTACGATACAGTTTTAGAGAAATTTAACCACAGATTTTACTGGGATTCCAACGAGAAAATCCTGACCTATACGACTCCCGATGAAATCATACAATCTGTGGCAGGCAGCAAGAGTTATTCTGTTACGAAAAATATGATCAAGACCGATAAGAAGACAGATCTGCCATTCGTTGAAATTGTATCGGGGCAGGTATATCTTTCTCTGGATTTTGTACAGAAGTATTCGGATCTGACCTTTCAGTATTATGAGAATCCAAGCCGCGTAGTCATCAACTACCTTTGGGGAGATTATCTTTATACAGAGGTTAGTAAAAAGACACAGCTTCGTACGGAGGCCAGTATCAAAAGTCCGATTTTAGCTCAGCTAACACCGGGGACAAGCCTGGTCTATGTAGATACAGAAGAAGCACCCCAAAAGGGCTTCATTAAGGTTATGACGGAAGACGGTATCCGGGGTTATGTGAAAGTAAAGCATACGAAGGAAGCTGGTTATCAGACTCTGGAAAGTAAGTTTACACCACCTGAATACACGGCACAGACCCGCCCCGGCTCAGTGAATCTTGTATTCCATCAGGTATTTAATACAGATGCAGCAGACCGTCTGGAGGGGCTGATCAGCAATACCAGCGGTGTTACTGTAGTATCTCCCACCTGGTTCAGCATCAATGATAATTCGGGAACCATATCCTCCCTGGCAACAGAGCGTTATGTAGCCAAGGCCAAGGAGCTAGGCCTGGAGGTCTGGGCACTGGTAGATGATTTTAATCCTGATATTGATATGAAGGAGCTGCTTTCCTATACCTCAAGAAGAGAAATTCTATCCAATGCTTTGATCGAGGCAGCTTTACAATATAAATTAAACGGAATCAACATTGATTTTGAAAAGATACCGTCAAAAGCAGGTGCAGATTATATTGAATTCCTGCGGGAACTATCTGTAAAATGCAGGAACAACGGCATTGTATTGTCCGTCGACAGTTATGTACCTTCTGCCTATACGGAATATTATGACCGGACCGAACAGGGCAAAATCTTAGATTATGTGGTGGTCATGGCATATGATGAGTTCTATGCCGGTTCCGAAGTGGCCGGACCCGTATCCTCCCTTGGTTTTGTGAAGGATGCCGTGAGCAATATTCTGACGATGGTTCCGAAGGAAAAGACAATCATCGCTGTTCCTTTCTATACCCGATTATGGAAAGAAACAGGGAAGGGCGAGGTCTCCTCGGAAAGCTATGGTATGGAACAGGCTGCCAAGATGCTGAAGGAGAACGGGGTTGAAGCGGAATGGAGCGATACCTATGGCTGTTATTACGCAGAGTTCGTCAAGGAGGATGCAACCTATAAAATCTGGCTTGAGGAAGAGAAATCCTTCGAAGAGAAGTTAAAGATTATTTCCGATGCAGATGTCGCAGGAATTGCTGAGTGGAAGCTGGGACTGGAAAAGAGCAGTATCTGGAATGTGATTACACCTTATTTAAAATAAAAAGGTCTGTTCTTCGAAGATGCGATAAATCTTTAAAGAAGCGGTATGGCAATGGATTAAAAAGCCTGCCGCTTCTTTTTGTTGCAGGAAAGAAGTTTGGACGCTTTTTCGAATAGGACAAGGAACGTCTTCATATGATGTAGGGAACTTAAGTTGGGATGTCGTGAGATGAAAAAATTCTTTAATTTGTTTTTTTTGCTGTTTATATGCTTTGCCTATGCCATATCTTCAGATAAATCGGTCAGTGTAATGAAGCAGACGCTTCAGGAGGTACAGAAGAAGGATGAGAAGCAGCTGGTAGTCGTAATCGATCCGGGACATGGAGGCAGGGATCCGGGGAAGGTCGGAATTGACAATATTCTTGAGAAAGATATCAATTTAAGCATCGCCACAAAGTTGAAGAATCTGCTTGAGCAGAATGATTTTAAGGTGGTCATGACCAGAGAAACGGATATCGGTTTATATAGTGATGGGGATTCCAATAAAAAACGTGCCGATATGTATGCGAGGGTGCAGATGATTAAGGATAGTAAGGCTGATCTGGCGATCAGCATCCATCAAAACAGCTTTACCGAGGAATATGTCAAAGG
>JAEZLY010000139.1 GCA_023414985.1 Bacillota bacterium
ATAAAATAAGCCCTATAATCAATACTCTCTTTAATCCCTTTTTCATATTATTCTTCCTTTCTATATTGTTCTATTTTTTATCACCCATAATGCTTACTTAACCTAACCCTCTCCCTGTGAAAAACCCCGCAGGGTTCTGTGATGGTCCACTCGTTCAAAATATCTGATGATATTTCTCATGGCCTCATCTATACTGCATTCCACATCAAACCCCAGAATGGCCTTCTTCTCCAGCTGTTTTTGAATCTGAAAGCCGATCCTTTTGCAGACGACACAACGGCAATCGGATATCAGAGTAACCTTTGGCATCTCTCCGTCACCTCCCGCACATCCACCGGTATTGCAGCCCGATCCACATCCTAGCTTACCGTGCTCCCCGCATATGGAATTTTGCTCCGCCAAAGCAGTCCTTCTCTCTGTCACCGTATAATTGTTATGATCCGTTACCGTGATGATCAAGAACTCCCGTGCCTGACCAAAGGTCTGATTAACTTTGCTACCATCGAAAGATGCGATTGCAATCTTATATGCCGTAACCGGTCCCTCCTTTCTCTATAGCTCAGCTTTCCCTTTCTGAGCTTTAATTGAATCTGGTTCTTGCAACAGAATAGATATCTTCTATCAGCTTCAGTCCCCCGTCATAGCCTACATAATAGCTGTTCATGACAAGTCTTTCATTGACCGGCCAGGATACATTCAGAAAATGCGCATTGAGCTTCTGTGCTTCTTCCTTTTCCCAGTAGCTTCCGATAATCAGTGGATATCCATGATAATCATGAGCTTCCAGCTCCTTATGAATTAGATAACCATCCGTCTCGAAATCGACCTCTGCCTTAATCCCATAATTTAAATCTTCAAAATAACCCTTGATAGCCTGACGGTATTCCTTCGGAGTATTATCTGCAATGAATTGCTTCGCCGGGAAAAGCCCTAGATCATTTACGAGGAATTTAGTAATTCCAAGTGCATACTGAGCGTCCGCAACGACGGAAAACTGTTTTGACATGACACGAGTCTCAAGAAATAAATCTGCATACCTCTCAATGTAGTAGTAATAATACTCTTCCTTCTCTGTAATCAGCTTCTCAATCACATCTGGCTGAATCCCTGCATAGTGACCGACCTCACGAAGGAATTTACTGGTTTCATACGCACCAATTGGTAAAGTGGGATAATGCAGATATGGTATCCCGAGCTTCTCCTCCATCCGTTTCATATTCCCCACTCCCACCCAGGGAGATATCAGCAGATTGAACTGTGCTTCAGGTATTTTCCTGATATTCTTCAATCCTCTCTGATATCCGAAAATGGTATTCGGAATTAATCCCAGTTCAGAAATCAGCTTCTCCAGTTCTCTTAAATTCCCGAGCCAGAATTCGTCCTGATAGGGCACATCTGCCCAGATATTAACCAGCCCCTTCGTTCTCCGCTCTGTCCTTTCCAAAAGCTGTTCAATAATCGCTTCCACCACCTGTTCATGGCCCTGATAATTATTTCCCTTAAAACCCGCGGTTGAGGCGTACAGCACCGGTTTTTCTTCTCTTCGGAATTCCTCCACGACTTCCTCCGTGTTATCACCGACGATTTCAGGAATACATCCAGTCAGAATCACATATAAGTCGGCATCAATTACCTTTAAGGAATTTTCTATGGTGGATCGAAGTTTTTTCACTCCTCCGAATACCACATCCTTTTCATTGATACTGGTACAGGGATAGATATTCGGGGAGAAATAACCTGAATTCCCTGCTGAATTCGAAAGCTTCTGTGCACAGCCCGGGCCCGAATGAAGGATCGGAACCGCTCTTTCAATAGCCTGAACCGTCTGCATTGCACTCATTGCACATTTATATCTCTGCTTATCTAATATTTTGGCCATTATCTGTTCTCCTCCTCCAGGAAGCTTCCCACCTCCTGTTGATACCACCATTTTGTATACGGCAATCGAACTCTTTTCGCCAGATTCTTCTCAAAGCTTCTGTTGCGAACCGTATCGAGAACGGTATGAGCAAATTCCAGTGTATGCTTGTAACCGAATATCATGTACTCATCCGCTACATATACTGCGGTAATACCCTGCTTGATTGCCCATACAGTGGACCCCGGATGACGGGACAGATACAGGTCGGGCTGGTATTTATTCAGGATATTCATAACTTCAAAGTTCTGCTGATCACTGACACTGGCCGAAAAGTCAATTTCATTTTCCAGAAGAAAGTCCATGGCAGGAGGGATCTCTCCATTCTCATACTTCTTGTCATAATGCCAGGCCAGAGCCCAGATCACTTTAATACCCAGTTCTTCCAGCACTCTTGATACCTCAAAGGTATAACCGGGTCCCATTCCAAGTACAGCCGTCAATCCCTTCAGTTCCTTCTTCACCTCCTCTATCTGGGGCAAGTAGATTTCACGCTGCTCCTGAATGTATTTCTCAATCTCCTCCTCCTTGTGTGCAACCCTTCCGATCTCGCGGAGCCAGGTCTCAAAACCGGTAACTCCAAGGGGATTGATACTTCGGATATAGGGCACTCCGTACAACTCCTCAAGACCGTTTCCAAGGTAATTGCCAAGCGTGCCGCAGATGCAGGTAGTGGCTACCGCTTCGGACATGTGCTCCAGCTCTTCGATGGTCGCATTCGCATAAAGAAAGACTGGCTCCAGATCGAGATTTTTGAATATCTCGATAATCTCTCCCCTTGCACTTTCGAAGAAATTCTTGAAATTGATCGTGTTTCTCTTCTGCATCGGTGGCTTAACAATTCCGCTTAGAACTGCATGATCTGAAATATCGAACCCTGTTGCCCAGATACGGGATTTAAAGCCCTCGCAGTGTACGGCAACCACAGGTACTTCAATTTCTTTCTTGATCTCATCCACAATGCTGTCGATATCTTCTCCGATGATTCCTGTTGCACAGGAGCTGCTGACAAAGATCGCCTTGGGCCGATATCTGCGATTCACCTCCAGGACGATATCCCGCAGGCTGTCGGCTGCACCGAAAATTGTGTCTCTCTCATTCATATCCGTACCGATATAAACCGAATTATTGATAATCCCTCTTTTGGCAGCTACCTGTTTTGTTGTAATGTAAAGCTGGGTTGAGGTTACGGAACACCCGGAAGGTCCATGATGGATTACTGCGATATCTCTGATTGCTCCTAGCTGAGCCAGAGCGCATCCTGACAGACAGGTACTGGATTGTGAGAAACACCGGGAACAGCCCTTCAGCGAACCGCATCGGCTCTGACTTGCCAGATCCTGCAGGCTGCCGACGTATCCTGTGATGGAACCTAATCTGTTCTCCCTGGTACCAAGGTTGGAATTTGCTAAATTTAACGCCATGATTAACCTCCTTAAATTCGATAGTCATCGGCAATATCCATTAGGCCGTATTCAATCAGTATTTCTTCCAGACGCTCCTGCGACATGGGAGTTGGGATAGTAAAGTCTTTGTTATGAATTACTGCCTCTGCTAAGTTCCTGTACTCCTGGGCCTGATTGGAATCCGGTCTGTATTCTATCACGGTTTTACGATTAATCTCCGCCCGTTGTACGATGTTATCTCTGGGTACAAAATAAAGCAGTTTGGTACCAAGTTCCTTTGAAAATGCTCTTAATAAATCTATTTCTCGGTCAACATTTCTGCTGTTACAGATAATACCGCCCAACCGGACTCCTCCTGTTCGCGCATATCTCTGGATTCCCTTCGCAATATTGTTCGCCGCATAAAGAGCCATCATTTCACCACTGGCAACGATATAGATTTCCTTAGCTTTCCCTTCCCTGATCGGCATTGCAAAGCCTCCGCATACAACATCACCCAGCACATCATAAAAGACATAATCTAAATCCTCTGTATATGCTCCGAGATTCTCAAGAAGCCCGATCGAGGTAATGATTCCTCGTCCCGCACACCCAACACCGGGTTCCGGACCTCCCGATTCCACACATTTTGTTCCCTTATAGCCTTCCTTCAGAATAAGGTTCAGCTCAACATCTTCCCCCTCCTCCCGAAGGGTATCCAGTACTGTCTTCTGAGCCAATCCTCCAAGCAGCAGTCTGGTCGAATCTGCCTTCGGATCACAGCCTACCACCATGACTCTCTTGCCATGTTCCACAAGACCTGCAGTCAGATTCTGTGTCGTCGTTGATTTTCCGATTCCTCCTTTCCCATAAATTGCGATTTGTCTTAGTTCACCCATTGTAGTCTCCTGCCTTTCTATTTTCTCCATCAATTCATATGTGACTGATATGGCCCATCGAATGATAAATAATCTTGTATTAGCTATGACCGCTCAATACCTGCAGTTCGATATAAGTAGCCAACTTAGGGATCACCTCCGGTATCAATCCCGGCAGTTCAAATACTCCAATCCCATTCTGTTCCAGTACGAGTTGCGCAAGATATCCGATCCTGCTGACCAGTACATATCGGCAATCCTTCAGCTGTTGTACCGTTTCCAAAAGGCTTTTATCATCGTGATAACCACCCTCGCAGACCGGTAACAGCTT
>JAEZLY010000151.1 GCA_023414985.1 Bacillota bacterium
TCGTAGTACAGCAATCGAAAGCGATAGATAGACTGAAACCGGCTTCGACAGCTGTGCTTGGTAAGGTAGGTAGCAGTACCGCAGAGGTGCTTACTGACAGTTTAACAAATTCCATCCGCTGGCAGGAGAATGGAGTAGAATACCATGTGTTTGGTAATACGGATATGGAAGAAATCGTTCACCTTGCACAAGGCTTCACTCAGGAAAAGATTACTCTTCCGTCCATGGAGAACGATAAGGATAGCAGGAGGGAGCCTGAAATTAAGGTCGAGGTTAACTTAAGTGCAGAGGAAAACGACCAGAAGAGTGTGGATGCCGGTCATTCTCCCTGGAGGCTGGATCCGGTATTTGTCACGCAGGTATTTGCGAGTCTTTTGATCTCTCCGGAGGGGATTACCGGTGATTATCCAATCGCTTATGATGCAATTGAGATAGTGGAGAATAACGGTTCTGAAGCAGTGGCCAGGATACGGGACAAAGCCTCCATTGCAGAATATGTATATTTAAAACGACTGATTCGTCAGGATGAAACAGGAATATGGACAGTCGTAGGTTATGACAAGAGAAAATAACAGATGCGAAGTACCAAAGGTGTGAACAGGACATAAACTAATCAGGGGTGATACATTTTGGCTTAATGCCGAAGTGAATCACCCCTGACTAGTTTATCCTGATTATGATTCTTTCGCATAAAACAGTAATATTTGCTAAAACTTCATATGAAGAGAGAAAAGGTAAATTAATCAAAAGAACGGAGAGCAAATGGTTCGCAAATATAAAGATATGATTTTATATATATTCTTTGGTGGGTGTACCACGATTGTCAATCTGATCATTTATTATCTGTGTACAAGGCAGTTTGGGCTGGAGGTTACGACGAGTACAGTGCTTGCCTGGTGGGTGGCTGTGATATTTGCCTATATCACGAACCGTACGATGGTTTTTCACAGTAAGAACAGATCCTTCGCATCCATAGCAGCGGAGTTCGTTTTCTTTGTAGGCTGCAGGCTCCTGACGGGATTCCTGGATGTACTTCTGATGTATTGTTTTGTAACCCTGCTTCATTACCCCGATCTTATCATGAAAATTATCTCAAACCTATTGGTCATACTATTGAATTATGCTGCCAGCAGACTTTTCATATTCAGACAACATGCAAACAGGAGGTAAGACAGGGAATATGAAGAAAGCGATCTTGAAGAATATCTATTTTATTTACAGCGTTTCTTTTCTGCTGTTGCTGCCGGTGGTCTTTTATCCGTTTCTGGCAGAGGGGAAGTCCTTCGTATGGAACGTGGATGGAATTAACCAGCATCTGCCAATCCTTTTGTATTACGGAAGGATACTCAGAGGGATATTTACGGGAAATGGCTTCGCTATGGTGGATTTTCGTATCGGTATGGGATATGATACCATAACGACGCTCCATTATTATGTATTGGGAGATCCTCTGGCATTGCTGTCCGTGTTTATGAATGTTAAAAACGGAGTGGCTATTTACAATGAATTAATACTTCTGAGGCTGTATCTTATGGGCATCAGCTACTTGCTGTTCTGTAAGTATTGGCGGCTGGCGGGCAGGGGAAGGGTGCCGGGTGCTCTGGTTTTTGTTTTCTGCGGATACACCTTTTATTCGGGAGTAAGACATCCTTATTTCCTCAACCCCATGATTTATCTGCCGTTATTGCTGATTGGTCTTGAGGAAGTACTTCGCAGGAAGAAACCATATCTGCTGATTGGGATGGTATTTCTCAGTGCGGTAAGTAATTTTTACTTTTTTTTCATTCTTTCAGTGATATCGGTACTTTATGTCATAGTGCGATATACCGTAACCTTCAGTAAGCAGGATAAACACAAGCTGCTGGGTTTTGTAATTGTCGGACTGCGCACCGGTGGCAGCTACTTATTGGGGATGCTGATGGCCTCGTTTCTTTTCCTTCCTGTCATCTATGCCTTTCTGCAAAATGGGCGAATGAGCAGCAAGCCGGTACTTCTGGTTGATACCCTTCACTATAGTTTGAACTATTATAAATCTATTCTTCAGGGAGTGTTTGCCTCCGGGGTTGATACGGGATACTGGGTGGATTTATCCTTTCCTACGGTTGCAGCTGTCGGGTTTGCTATCCTGTTCTGTAATCAAATATTTAAGAAGCTTAGATATTATTTTTTACTTATAATGCTGGCGCTTGCGGTACCGGCTTTCGGTTATTTTATGAATGGCTTTGCTTATGTCACGAATCGTTGGGATTTCCTTGTACCCTTTGCTGTGGCACTGATCGTAACTGCGACCTATGAGGAGGTTTTTCGTCTTACTCCCTGGGAGAAGGTGGACCTGCTGCTGGGCGTGGTAGGATATGGGGTATTGGCCTTTGCCTTTACTTCCTTAAGAATTGTTAAGCTGACGTTTTGTTTACTCGCCGTTACCGTGGCTATCATCCTGCTGCTGCAGAACAGGCAGCAGAAGAATATCGGCTTGCTTCAACAGGGTGTTCTGTATCTTTTGCTGTTTCTCTCCATCGGATTGAACGGATATGCATTTTATTCCGCGCACTTTAACCGCTATATCATGGAGTTCATGACAAAGAAACAGGTGGAGAAGGTATTGGACGGAGGAGAAGCAGCCATGGCGGCGGCAATTCAGGATAAAGGTCTGTATCGGGTAGAAACCTTCGGAGACAATTTCAGGAATGAGGCTATGGTCATGAACTTCAATGATGTATCCGCATACTTCAGTCTGATGGATGGAGGAATAAGTGCCTTTTACAAGCAGTTGGAGCTTCTGAATCAAAGAACGGCATATCGTATTGATAATCAGGATAACAGGACCATACTGGATACATTGGCCGGTGTGAAGTATTTCATTACCTCGGTCAAACGGGCAGTTCCCTTTGGTTATGACCTGATCGACCAGAGGAAGGTAGACGGAGCCTTGTATTATCTCTATAAGAATAAATATGCTCTTCCATTTGGATATATCTATCATGACTATTTGCCGGAGTCTGAATATGAACGGCTGCAAGCTCTTGAAAAGCAGAATGCGCTATTATACGCGATTATACTGAAGGAGGATACCGCCTATGCTAACCTCTGCAGCCGGGATATGAACATCGGTATCGAGCAGTTGGATTACCAGGTCTCTGCTGATGGAATGGTACTTGAACAGGATAAGATTCATGTCCGGAGACCGGAGGCTAAGCTGCTTTTGTCCTTTCAAAGCAAGGGTAAGTCCGAGACCTATCTCCGGATATCGGGCCTGGAGATCAATAAGGATGCTTTAATCATGCAGACCATCCATGTGAAGGGAGAAAATGAAAAGCATAAAAATTTAAATATCAGAAACAAATATTACAATTCCTATTTCGGAAAGATGAATTTTCTAGCAAATACCGGCTACAGCAAGAGTGATAAAACCTGGATCAAACTAACCTTTCCGGCAACGATGACCTACAGCTACGATGCGATCAAGGTATATAATGTAGATATGCTTCAGTATAAAAGCCGGATACAGGAACTCAGGGGGGAAACGCTGACCAATATTAAGAAAAGCAATAACGGGCTTCAGGGAGATGCAGTGCTTAACAGGAAGGGAATTATGCTTTTGTCCATTCCCTACAGCAAAGGATGGAAGGCTTATGTGGATGGAAAGGAGACAGAGCTTGTCAGAGGAGATATTATGTATATGGCACTTCCGCTTGACGAAGGGAAGCATCATATTCTGCTCCGATACCGTACCCCTTATTTATTAGAGGGAGTTCTGATTTCTGCGCTGGCAGTTTTATTTCTGATCGGAAAGCTTCTGTATGAAAGGAAAGGAGGTTCCCATGGCTGAGAAAATATCCGTAGTCGTACCCTGCTATAATGAA
>JAEZLY010000169.1 GCA_023414985.1 Bacillota bacterium
TATGCGGCTGTAGTAAATGATATTCAGATCACAGAATTGGATCTTCAGTCTAGTCTGGATTATACCGGTGCGAATCAGAGCGCGGAATATACCAAGCAGGCTTACCGCTATAAAGCACTCTTTGATAAGATGGTTCAGCTGGACCAGGAAGAGGGCATTGATATCACCTCAGTAACCATGTGGGGAACCCATGACGGAGCCTCCTGGCTGAACAGCTCAAGTGTGGTCGGCGGCGGAGCAGACGGCAGCAGAAAACAGTGTCCATTGTTATTTGACGATGAATATCAGGCTAAGCCGGCTTATTACGGAATCGTAGATCCAGGTCAGCTGGAGCCGTTCACGAACAGTATTAAGTCATTGTATTCGGCGGATGAGAACTGGACGATTGCACCGGCTACAGTCTATACGAACAACGGTACCGAGATTTCCTTCAAGACATTATGGAAGAATGACGGTCTTAAGGTACAGGTACTGATCAAGGATGATACACCGGCAGAAGGAGATAAGATTATCGTCTATGTCGATGAAGCCAACAGCAAATCGGGAACTGCTGAGATCAAGCAATATACCCTGGCAAGAAGCAGCGGAACCACAGCAGCGGGAGGCTATATGGGCACGATTAGTATACCGCTTAATGATTATCAGGTTGGCAAGGTGATCGGCTTTGATGTGGCGGTCATCAATGATGGAATGAAGCTCTCCTGGAACGATCTGAAGGATACCCAGGAGGCTACAAGTAAATATTACGGAGAGCTTACACTGAAGCCATATGCGCAGGTCAATTACGGTACACCGGTGATTGACGGTACACTGGATACAATCTGGCAGACACAGAGTGCGCTTCCATTGACGGTGAAGACAGGCAATCCGCAGGCAACAGCCACTGTTCGGACGATGTGGGATGACACCTATTTCTATGTGTTTGCCGATGTGACGGACAGCAATTTATCCAAGGAGAGTGCCAATGCCTGGGAAGAGGATTCCGTGGAGATCTTCCTGGATCAGAATAATGCGAAGACGTCCGCTTATGAAGGCGATGACTGTCAGTACCGCATCAACTATGATAATGAAGCATCCTTCAACGGAACCAAATGCACAGCTGAAAACCTTAGCTCGACAACAAAGCCTACGGCTAACGGCTACATCGTTGAAGCTGCAATTAAGTGGACGGACATTACCCCGGCGAACGGAACCGTAATCGGTACGGACTTCCAGATCAATGATGATACCGGAACCGGTAGCCGTGCCGGAACCTATAACTGGTACGATAATACGGGAACGGGCTATTCCAATCCTTCCGTACTGGGAACGGTGATACTGATTAAGAATTCCCCCGGCAATAACGGTGGTAATAATGGTGGCAACAACGGTGGGAATAACGGCGGTAACAATGGTGGCAACAACGGAGGCAGCCAAGGCGGTAACGGCGGCAATAACGGCTCTGACAATCAGAACAGGGAAGACCGGGAAACGAAAGTAGCAGGAAAGACCTTGCAGGAAGCTATGGCTGAGAGCGCAGTAATTACGAAGCTTCTGAAGAATCCGAAGGTGAAGGGTACGGTGCTTTCTGTGACTAAGTCGATCGAAGGAGCAGAGACAGTAAAGACCAAGGTTCAGGATGCAAAGCCGGGAAGCAGAGTGTATATCTACCGTGTCAATGAAATTACCGGTAAGCTGGAGACGGTAGCCTTCGGTTACTCCTATCTCGTAGACGCAGATGGAAATGTCTCCTTCCCGCTGCTGGAAGGTGGTAATTATGTCATTCTGACCAAGAAAGCAGATCCGAAGCTGGTAACGCCGTTAAGAAAACAGATAACGGTTACAGCTCCGAAGTCAATCAAAGCAGGTGAAAGTGCTCCGATTAAGCTGGAGCTGCCCGCTACGCTGGAATTGACGAGTTCCTTAGGGAGTGAGACCACCTTCGACGGCGTCGGGGCTGCGGTCGCATCCTATCAGGTCAGCGATCCGTCCGTAGCAACAGTGGATAAGAACGGCAGGATCAATGCGAAGAAGAAAGGCAAGGTAACGGTAACCATCACGGTAAGGCTATATAATGGGACTGTTAAGAGATATTCAACAGAGTTGAATATCACATAATCCTTCCCTCAATCTGCTTTTAAAAAGGGCTTCAGCAAACTCCGGTCTGCTGAAGCCCTTCCATGTTAATTAAGGTTATTCAATATTTCCTGATAGCGCCTTGTTGCCAGAGCACTTGGTTCTCCTTGTCGGCAGAAGGACAGTCCGGAAAGCTTTCGATTGACCCGCTCTGCCACAACCTGCCCATGGACAGTTTTTGCTTCCAGAGCCTTCAAGGCATCAAGAAATCGTGGGTCCTTTTTTGCCCTCTGATAGAAGGACAGGACATAGACATAGATGAAAAGGTTATAATTGCGGAAGGGATATTCCACCTGCATAAAAAGGGTACCCATCCCATAGTGACAAGGGCCGATCGGCTTACGGATGATCCAGTGCTCAAGTAAGAAATCCACTGCTCTGTCGAGTGCAGGCTCCTTTTCGAAGTGTTCACTGAAACGGAAAGCATTGAGCACAGTCAATGTCGGAAAAGGGTTGGAATATTCAGTCTCTGGGCCTCGGCCGAAGCTGAACTTATTGCAGCGCCATCCCCCGTCGATATACTGAATATCCAAAAAATGCCGCAAGGTCTGCTGCAGCCTGGCATCCGAAGCATATCCCATGCGACAGAGGGTTTCAGCAGCATGGGCTGTATGACAGGGGTAAATTCCGCCCTGAGGAGCTGTCCGGAAACGTCCATCCTTCTGCCAGGTGCTGAAAATCAGATCAGCAGCCTCCTTCAGAATAGGCTCACCGGGGTCCATACCTAACTCCAGTAAGAGCTGGACACTTTCCAGAGTTGAAAATGGAGCACCTTTTTGCAGACGCTTGTCCGGCGTAGTCCAAAGATCACTTCCGTTATCGTATCTGTGGGACAGGATTACTTCTACATCCGATAAATATTGCTCCTCAACAGCCATGTTCTTCACCTCTGATTGATATTTACGCCATTATATCATAAAGTGTCGTTTTTTTCCAGAAGGAAGTAACATCTTTCCATACCGGTCCTAGCCTTGATGCAGCAGGTGATACAGGGCTCCGTATACATTGGCATCCAGAGCAAGACTGCCTTGCTTCAGATTCACTTCAAAATCCTTATTATCCAAGGTAACCATATCCAGAAAGCTTGCGGCAGGGCCCTGCAGTAACTGGATTGGGATTTCCCGCAGCTTACGTCGGATGGTATCCATCAGAACCGGCTGTGCAGATAGACCGCCTGTTACGACAGTACAATCCAGATCCAGCAGCAGGGAGGCATTATAGATGATTCCTGCAATTCCTTCGCAGTAAGTATCCAGCATCCCGACAGCCATCGGATCACCCTGTGCCACGAATTCAAAGAATCTCGGTCCCGTCATCTCCTGAATAGGAATCTGCTTCATCGCTGCCATCTGATAGAGCAGCAGTGCGAAGGTGGTAGTCAGGCCGGAAAGCTCGAATTTACCGCCGCCGAAGGCACTCAACATACCGAAAACCATGGCTGAATTGAGCCGTTCTCCCTGATAAAGCTCCCCGTTCAGGATCAAGCCGCCACCCATACCGCTGCCCAGAACAATGACAAGAAGATTCCGATAGCCCTGCCCCGAGCCCTTCCACCATTCGCCCAGCGCAGCGGAAAAACCATCGTTTAAGATTGAGACAGGAAGACCGGTACGGGCTTCCATTTCCTTTTTCAGATTCACACCACGCAGAAACTTCATGGTATAAGCCCGGTAGGTATCCCCGTCCGGTTCCATGCGCCCGTTGGTGCTGATGGCGATTCCATCCACACGGCCCTTGAATCTGGCTGTAATATCTGCCATGTTCTTAAAATAAGCTTCATATGATTCATAATCGGTCGGGATGCTTTCCTTGGAAAGAATCTGACCCTCCGTACTCATTAAGGCAAACTTTGTATTGGTACCCCCAATATCAAAAACCAATTTATCCATGCTTTCACCCCATTCTCTTCTCTATAATTCTTCGCCGTTGCTGGTGATGACTTGTTTGAACCAATCATAGCTTTTCTTTTTGTACCTTGCCAGATCCTTAAGCTCGGTATCGGTACGGTTCACATAGATGAAGCCGTAGCGCTTCTTCATCTCGCATTGGGAGCTTAGGATATCAATCGGCCCCCAGGTCAGAAAGCCCATCAGCTCGACTCCATCCTCGGATACGGCAAGCTTCAGCTGCTCCAGATGCTCCCGGAAGTAATTAATCCGGTAATCATCCTCAACAGAATTTTGCTCGTTTAGGTGTTCATCCACACCGATTCCACATTCAATCGTGAATACAGGAAGGTGGTAGCGTTCGTAAAGCTCCTTGACAGTCAGCCTCAGTCCAACAGGATCGATGGTCCAGCCCCATTCGGTTTGCTGAAGATATTCGTTCTTCGGCGGATTCTGTATTGCGCCCAGAATAATAGAGGCTCCATCGCTTTTTTGACCGGCAGTGATCGTCAAGGACATATAATAGCTGTGAGCCAGAAAATCCATCTTAGCCTGGCTTAAATACTCCAGATCACCGGGCAGAATCGGAGGGGTTACTCCGGCTGTCGCCCAATCCTTCAGCAGGTCTGCGGGATACGCACCGTGTGCGAAGACATCCAACGTCTGATAATTATAGCTCCGGTTTGCTTTCTGCGCAGCGAGAATGTCCTCAGGTTTGCAGGTAGCCGGATAGATCGGCATGAAATTGACCATTCCACCTACCTTGGCATGGGGGGCATAGGTACGTGCTAGATGCCAGACTGCTGCGGAGGCGAGGAACATATGATGGATACAGGCTGCCTGAAGCCGGCTCTTCTCCTGCTGCGGCGTATCATGCGGAAGCTGGAATAAAGCCACCATGGCGGCTGCATTCTGCTCGTTGAAGGGGATATAGTATTTCACCCTTGTTCCGAAGCGTCGGATGACCGCTTCCACATATTTCTTAAAGCCTTCGACGGTCTCTCTGCTGTTCCAGCCGCCGTATTTCTTCTGTAGTGCCAGAGGCATATCGAAGTGATGGAGGCACACCACCGGTTCGATATGATTCTTCAGAAGCTCGTCTACGACTGCTTCATAGAAGCGAAGACCTTCCTCGTTCAGCTCTCCTTCACCGTCCGGAAGGATACGAGCCCAGCTCAGGGAGAAACGATAGGCTGTAAATCCCATTCCGGCAAAAAGCGCGATGTCTTCCTTGTAGCGGTGGTAAAAATCGATTGCCACCTTCCAGTCTGAGCCGAACTTCGTGGTCCCCTGCGCATCATAAGTAGTCAGGCCCTTTCCGCCCTCGTCCCAGGCCCCTTCCGTCTGCATGCTTGATACGGAACCGCCCCACATAAAATCCTTTGAGAGTATACTCATAAATACTTTCTCCTTTTCTCGTTTAACAGGGCTGTTGCATAACATTCAACAGCTCCTGCAGCCAATTACCTCTTATATTGCTATCGTAGCAGTTCGGTGGTATAATTGTTGTAATATTTTAAGGTTAATAGTAAATATTTGAGGTGATTCTATGAGTAAAAGACAGGCTGAGCATGCCATGAAGGAGATGCTAATATCCGGTTACGGGCATTATTCCCGTGCGGAGGAGAAGAAGATCATAACAGCCCTGCTTCAGGGGAATATACCCCTTGCAGACAACCAGGGTCTTGGGCTGCAGCTCACCAATGCTTCCATGAATGAGTATCCCCTGGCAGCGCAGCCTCTCAGGTCGATTAAAAATAATCTGATCTGCGGAGTAGCGATTATGTGTCGTAACGCCGCAGATCTGGGAGCTGATGACGAACGCTGTTATGCACTCAGCGATTATTATATCAACGAGGTGGAGCAGCGGGCAGATATGAACAACTGGCAGGAGCTGATGTCGGAGATGATCCGGCATTACATCGAATTGGTGCGGGCCGGTAGAGAAAAGAAATATACACTGCCTATCAGCCGGGCTATTCGGTATATCCATCAGCATATTTACGAACCATGCCGTCTCGGGGATGTGGCGAAGGCAGCAAAGGTCCATCCCAGCTATCTGTCCGCTCTGTTCAAGACTGAGACAGGTGTAGCCATGACACAGTATGTCAGAGATAAGAAGATAGAGGAGGCCAAGAATCTACTCCGTGATTCCGGCTACACCGTATCTGAGATTGCGGAGATGCTGGGCTATAACAGTCTGTCTTATTTTATCAAAGTGTTTCACCGGGTCTGCGGCTGCAGTCCGAGAGAATATGCTGCAGAGGTAATCTCCGGAAGTGTCTGAGAGGGTTGTATATCGGAGCTTGATAGAAAAAGAGTTTTAATAGGATTGAACTAATAGTTAAAAAGTAGTATTATATGGAAATTACATGATACTAATAATTCACAGGTATTCTTAGGGATGGAGGTTTATGATGAAAAAGGGGAAATGGATTAAGAGAATCAACGGACTGGTATTTGGCGGTCTGCTTATACTGATCCTGACGGTGTCATTACAGCCGAAGGAGGCACAAGCTGCAACGAAAAGTATTAAAGCCGGAAACTTTGATACTGTGTCGGTATATGATATGAATTCATCAGGCTTTCAGAAGCTGGCACTGGTATCCTCGAATAAGGAAGTCAAAGTAAGGAAGAAAACCTATACAGACAACGGTGTGAAGCATACTGCTGTGCTGGCTTGGGCGCCGTATAGCTTGGGAGAAGACGAGACGGCAACAGTAACCATAAAATATTATGATACGAGGAAGAGGAAAAATGTATCCGTAAAAAAGCAGGTCAGCTTCCTGGCTGACTATAACGGAGGCTATGAAGCAGAGCAGGCAATCGAAATAAACAGCAGCAGAACCTTCCGGATGAAGGGCACTGTTAAGTTGGAATCCATCTACAGCTCATTGGATCGATATGAAAGCTCTATGTTTGCTCCCTTTAGCGGTGGAGGAGACGGAAGTGAGAGCTGTACCGTCGTCACCAGCAAGAAGGATAAGACCTTCCGTATCCTTGCGGACGAACCCGGCATGATGGGCTGTTATGTTGCAGGATACTATATCAACGGAGAGATCTCTGTCTATCGTTTTACTATTATCGTCCCGAGTAAGGAAGGAAATGTATTCACACAAGAATTAAAGCTTGTGAAGGATCGGTCCACGGTATTATACTTCACTCCGGCGGAGAGCGGCAGGCTGAGCGTACAAATCAGCGATCAGGAGATTGCCACAGCCAAGATCATGGAAAATCAGGACACGAAGGAAGCAGCCCTGATCCTGACCGGTCTGAAGGCAGGTGAGACCTCGGTGAACTTAAGTTACGATGAGAATGGGAAAACGATCACCAATCATTACGTCCTTCAGGTAATAGAAGAGTCACCCGTGAAGGACGAAATTCTTCTTACACCAACAGAGGAGGAGCAGAGCTATTCCTGTATCTATCCGCTGACGGACGGTAGTGGTAATTTACTTAAGGCGATTACCGGCAGAGATTATATGGAGATCGTTCTCGACAGCAAAGAGGTGTCGGTGGAGTATTATACCTGGGATAAGGTTAACCTAAGAGTTTCAAAACCTGGAACTTATCATATCTCCGTCAGGTTAAAGGATCTGGAGGGTAAAACCGTAGAGGAATATACGCTGACGGTAACAGCAGGAGAGTTGAAGTACAGCAATACGGAGGAGATCATCTTTACTAACGAAGCAGATGCAAAAGCTTATTTCTGTGGGAAGGAATACGGAAGCTGGATCAGCGGGGAATATACGATCGGGTTTCAAAAGAATGATGTCATCACTGCAATTTGGGCAAGCAACCCCTGGTTTTTAAAAAGCGGTGACTATGCTCCGGGGGATGCGACCTATTCCTTCGACCTCAAGCAGCAAAAGATTATCGTAAAGGATTATGACCGGACGATAGAGATTCCCTATGAAGTCATTGCAAAAAATCATGTCAGATTAACGATCAACGGAAAGACACTGGACTTTATTAACAATTCTGAAAAATAGCAGGAAGAGGGCATTGTGAAAGCGGTTCAACAGCTTCGCAATGCCCTCTTTTCTGTAGAAAGGAAACTTCATCTTGACAGTAAAGGAAGGATGAACTACAATACAGACAGGCTGTCGGTTTGTTATTATTAGGAGGTATGTATGGAGAATAAAAATAGAGACGCAGAGATCAGAAAACAGGAAATCATGCAAACAGCGCTTAAGCTGTTTATCAGTCAGGGGTATGAGAAAACCTCTACCAATGATATTATTCGGGAATTAGGTCTTTCCAGAGGAGGGCTTTATCATCATTTCAAATCTAAGGAGGAAATACTGGACTCAGCAATTGCAGCGCTTCTGCTATCCGAGTTAAAGAAAGCGGAAGGAGTTATTCAGGACGATGCGATTCCTGCAGTGGAGAAGGTGAAATTCATTATAGAGTTTGAACCACCTGCCCAGGAGATGATGGAGGATATAAAGACAATCATTCATACCAAGGATAATCCAACCCTGATTACCCACTTGCTAAAACAAAAGCTGCGGATCGTAACACCTCTGTTCGAACGCATTCTTGAGCAGGGCATTCGGGAAGGCGTATTCGTATGCCGTTATCCACAGGAGGTATCGAAGATTACAGTAATCTTAAGTACACTGCTATTCTCGGATACGATCCTTGATATGAATTATGAGGAATTCTTAAGGATGATTCACGCGTTCCAGACTGCTGCCGAGGCAATGGTCGGAGCCAAGCCCGGGACTTTTGACTTCATGAAGAAGTCAATTAAAGAAGGAAGATAGGTGTAGCGGAGGAGGAAATCAGAATGAAGAAGGTTGTAATCATTGGTGCCGGAATATCCGGATTGGCAGCAGGCTGCTATCTGCAGAGGAACGGCTATGAAACACAGATTTTTGAGAAACATACGATTCCGGGAGGACTGTGTACCAGCTGGAACAGAAAGGGGTACTGTTTTGACGGCTGCGTCCACTGGCTGCTCGGTTCGGCGGAGGGAAATGATTTTTACCGGTTATGGTCGGAACTGATTGACATGAAGCAGCTTCAATTCGTCAATCATGAGGAGAGAGTCTCCATCGAGATGACGGATCATACAGACAAATACGGCAGTAAGGTATTCCATCTGTATACGGACATGGATAAGCTGGAGGCGTATCTGCTGGATCTCTCCCCTGAGGATGCCGGGCCGATCCGGGAATTCACCGATTCCGTCAGGACGCTGATGCGATATTCGCTGCCGCCGATGATCGAGAAGGCACCTGAGGTACGAAGCCTGGCAGATAACTTAAAAATGGTGAAACTGCTGCCCTTGCTTCTCTACCTTAAGAAATGGATTAAAATAACGAATAAGGCATTTGCGTCCAGATTTCAAAGTCCCTTCCTCAAGGAGGCCTTTGAACTGATTTATGACGGAAGGGATTTCTCCCTATTAATGATGACCATGCAGCTGGTGTTCTTCGGTAAGGGCTGTGCAGGCTATCCGATCGGTGGGTCTCTGACCTTCGCAAAGCGGCTGGAGGACAGCTATCAGAAGCTTGGCGGAATCGTACATTATCACACAGGGGTCAGTAAGATTCTCACGGAAGATAAGAAGGCCACCGGGATCAGAACAGAGGATGGCAGAGCAATCGCTGCGGATATCGTGATTTCCGCTGCGGATTGGAACTTTACGATATATGATGCTTTAGAAGGGAACTATACGGATTCTAAGATTACCTCGTTAAAGGAGCAGAAGGTCTACGAAGTGTTCGAATCTGCATTCCTGGTGTCTCTGGGTGTTACGGCAACCTTTGAAGAACAGCCCCATCTGCTTCGTTTCCCTTTGGAGAAGGAGCTGCAGCTGGAGGATGGAAGTACCTATTCCAGAATGGAAGCACACATCTACAATTATGATAAGACTATGGCGCCGGAGGGGAAGACTGCGATATCGGTAACCCTGACGACAAAGAATGCTGATTATTGGATACAGCTTCGCGAGAAGGATCCTCAAGACTATCGGACACAAAAGGAGGCGATTGCTTCAGAGGTAATCGATATCCTGGAAAAAAGAATCGGCAATATCAAGAATAATGTAGAGGTGTATGATGTGGCGACTCCGGCAACGTTCTTACGATATACCGGCAACTGGAAGGGGAGCATGCAGGGCTGGATGCCCACGGAGGATCTCTTCGCACCGTCTCCGATTAAGAATACCTTACCGGGACTGGATAACTTCTATATGACGGGGCATTGGATGGTGCCCGGAGGTGGGTTGCCCATTGCATTACAGACGGGTAGAAACATCGCTCAGATTCTATGTAAAAGAGATAAAAAGAGATTTACAGCAAATTGCAGAAGTCTTATGCCAAAGGAAAGATAATGAAGTTTCTTACTATTCTCAAACAGGAGTAGTAGCAGGAAAGACTTTCCTATTTCCTGCAGGTATGCTATAGTAATCGAGTAAGTGGCCGAATAGTTACAGGATAAAGGGAGAGAGAATTGACATGAAATTTAGACAACGGATCAGCGTACTTTTGTTAGCTAGTATGATATTCACCTACGGGATAAATGCTGAAACATTTGATCATAATGCAGCACGGGCAGCACAATTAACAGGGACACCGACACCGGAAGCAACACCTGCTCCCGAAGGGACTCCGACTCCTGAGGCTACACCCGCTCCCGAAGAGACTCCGACACCGGAAGTCACACCGGTTCCGGCTGTACCGGAGGAGTATTCGGGAAAGCTTCTTCTGAAAAATACGAAGCTTAGTTTAGCACAAGGGGATAGCTACCGGCTGGAGGTAACCCTGACCAAAGAGAATTTGTCCGGTGAGAAGCCTAAGTTCAAAAGCAGTAACAAGAAGATACTTACGGTATCAGATGCCGGTCTGATCAAGGCAGTCCATTACGGAGAAGCAAAGGTAACCGTAACGCTCGGAGAGGCGAAGGCAGTCTGTTACATAACGGTAACGAAGGATATTACCATTACAATCAGCGCGGCCGGTGATTGTACCTTTTCCAGTGATATCAAGCAATATGCCGATCGGAATTTCTTTTCCGTATATAATAAAGTAAAGGACGATGGTTATTTCTTTCAGAACGTGAAATCCTACTTTGCGCAGGATGACATGACTATCGTGAATTTTGAGGGAATCTTAAGCAATCGCGGCAGCAGAGTGGAGAAGCAATGGGCGTTCCGTGGAAAGCCATCCTATATCAACATTCTGAAGGAGGGTTCGATTGAGGCAGTTGCCTTTGCCAATAACCATGCCAGGGATTATGGGGAGATCAGCTATACGGATACGATTAACAGCTTTGAGAAAGCGGATATTGCATACTCTTCCTATGCTAAGGTTGGAATATATGAGACCAAGGGTATCAGAATCGGGATGATATCCATCCAGGAGACAGGAAGAAGTGATGCTGCAGCTATCCTTCGAAAAGCAATTAAGAATATGAAAAAGGAAAAACCGGATTTGCTGATCGTCAGCTTCCACTGGGGAATTGAACGTACCAGCAGCATAACAAAATCCCAGAAGGATTTAAGTCGGATTGCGATTGACGAGGGCGGGGCCGACTTAGTACTCGGGCATCATCCCCATGTCCTCCAGCCTGTAGAGAAATACAAGGGTGCTTATATTGTCTATTCTCTGGGTAATTTCTGCTTCGGTGGCAATACGAACCCGCCGGATAAGGATACAATGATCTATCAGCAGACGTTTACATTCCATAATGATAAGCCGGTTCAGGACGATCAGGTGCGGATTATCCCATGCTCCGTATCATCGGTGAGCAATAAGAATAATTATCAGCCCACACCGGCCACCGGAAGTGAGAAGAAGCGCATTCTTAAGAAGATCAACAGCTACTGTAAGCAATTTAAGCTAACTTTTGATAAGAACGGCAGAATTGTTACAGAATAGCCATTTCATACATAGGAGCAAAAAGTCAGGTCAAATCTGGGTGAAGTGGTAGCTATCATAGGGTTTATAAAGATAAAAAGACAAAATAAAAATAATAGTTATAATAGATAGCCAGGGTCAGCTTGGGTTTAGGGAGGAATAGAACTGATATGGAAATCAATATTATTAGGGCCAAAGAGAAGTATCGGGAGGATTGTATTCAAGCACTGAGCAACTCAGAGCTTAGCAGAGTTTATTTTTCTAATGAAGAACATAGAAGAAATGCGATTGAGGAGGCACTCACGAAGGGAGAATTATATGTTGCTGTCAATGGGGTGGAGGAGGGACTCGGCTTCCTCTGGTACATACCGAACGGGGCATTTCACAGCTTCCCTTACCTGCATGTTATTGCAGTGAAAGAGCAGTATCGTAGCTGCGGGATCGGCAGAAAGCTGTTAGACTTCTTTGAAGCTATGGTGGCACAGACCTCGAACAAAGCATTTCTGGTGGTGGCGGACTTTAATCCGAGAGCAAAGCAGCTCTATGAGCGCATTGGCTATCAGGAAATCGGTATCATACCGGACTTGTATCGACCGGGTGTCAATGAATGCCTGATGATGAAGGTGATCAAAAAGTAAGGGAAGGATACTCAAGTAATACTTGATACTGCAATGGGAGGAGAAGGGGATGAAGAGTATAAAGAAGAGGATTCTTATATCAGTCGGGATCATGGCGGCTCTGGCTGTCGTCGCTGTCAGCTTCTTTTTTGTGAAGGATTATCTCAACTGCAGAAGATATACGGAGAACATGCTGAACCGCTCGGTCTACGGTACCTTTGACAATATGATTGAGATGAATGCTATGCTTGAGAAGATTGTCAATCAGGGCTATGTTCTGGAGACAGAGCTTTTGGTCTTAAATGAGATGTATACGGCATATATCAGTAATTTTTATGACTATGAATACATTACGGAGCAACTCACAGGCTTCGCCTTTAATACCGCGAGTGAGAATCAGGAGTACACCTTTGAGAATATGGACTTCTATAACCGATGCCGCGATTTGTTTGATGAAAAGGAATATAAAATCTCGGATATTAAATACGAACTGAATGATAAGCAGCTGGAAATCTTCCGATCTTCGCTCCAATATACACAGACAGCAGTAGCTATCATCAGGCAGAATATTGAGTATTACAATGCTTATGAGGTGAAATACAGCGAGGAGGATAGTAAGGAAGGGATTATGATCCATAGTGAATATCAATATAAGCAGGAATATCTAAAGCCTTGGGGAGAGAATACGACTGGTGCTGCGGCGACTGTCTGGATTGATGGGTCCATACAACCGGTGGAGGTTCCTCCTTATGATTATCCTAAGAAACCGAAGCTTACCGTCAGGGATGATGTCTGGTATCGGACCATGCAGGAGCTCAAACAGCTTAATATCAAGGAAAAGTAATGAAATAGGAAGATCAAAAGGTCCGGATTGGAAATCCGGGCCTTTTTTGATAAAAAGTAAAGTTATGATTGACAAATATGGTATAGGAGCATATTATATTGAATATAAATTCAATGAATTGGAGTTCAACGAATGGGAGTACGTGAGCAACAAAAGGAAAAGAGACGATGGGAGATACTGGAGGCAGGATTGGACTTATTCATCCGGAAGGGTTATGCGGCAACAAAGATCAAGGATATTGCTGATCATGTAGGGATGAGTGTAGGACTGCTGTTTCACTACTTTGAGACGAAGGAAAAGCTTTATGAGGAGTTGGTAAGGCTCGGGATCTCCGGGCCCTCCGCCATGATGGCCAATGCGGA
The DNA here is from genome assembly GCA_023414985.1 of Bacillota bacterium. Lineage (GTDB taxonomy): Bacteria > Bacillota > Clostridia > Lachnospirales > Lachnospiraceae > Mobilitalea. Next base: position 13,693 of record JAEZLY010000169.1, read on the forward strand.
TATGGAGCCCCTGGATTTCTTTCGAATGTGTGCGGAGCAGATATTCCGCTACATTAAGACAGAGCCCTTCGGTGCAAAGATGTTCGTACTGATGAGTCAGGTGTATCACAATGAAGCTGCACCGCAAACCATTAAGGACATGATGAAGGACTTCGATGTATTTACACCGACCGCAGAAATTATGCGGAAGGGACAGGAAAACGGGACAATTCGGAAGGGGGATCCGCATGCCTTGAGTATTGCCTTCTGGTGCTCAATTCAAGGAATTGCAGAGCTGACGGCAGTGAATCCCAGTACACCGTGCCCGGAGAGTGAATGGATCATAGATATGATAAGGGGGAAGTAAGATGAAGAAGGTAATTATTGTTGGTGCAGGAATTGCCGGACTGACGGCTGGTGTCTTCGCTGCACAAAGCGGTTTTGACGTAACGATTTATGAACAGCATACCATCCCTGGCGGTGCCTCCACCAGTTGGAGGAGGAAGGGATACTTGTTTGAAGGAGGAATGCACTGGCTGACAGGCTCTTCTCCGGACACATCACTGTATGAGCTATGGAAGGAGCTCGGAGCAATTAATGAAAAGGTATCGATTTATTACAGAGACCCCTTCTTTACTTATGAGGATCAGGGTAAGACAGTCTGTCTTTACAGGGATCTGGATAAGCTTCGGTTGCATCTGCTGGAGCTCTTTCCGGAGGATGAGAAGGAGATTATAAGCCTTTGCAGTGACTTGAAAAAGTTTACGAAGGTGCAGATGCCGATGACTGATATTAAGGGAGTGAAAGTAAAGAATAAGAAGCGCATGCATCTGTCTTCCCTGCTCAGTATGATGC
>JAEZLY010000207.1 GCA_023414985.1 Bacillota bacterium
CAGACTCAGATGACCTTTGATGAGAGTAACAGCTGGTTCGCTCATCTGTCTCCGGATGGCAGTACTGTAGCTTATATCACCTATCAAAAGGGAGATGTGGCTCCGGGCGACCATCCTGCCAACAAGAATGTAGAAATCCGTCTGATGCCATCTGAAGGCGGTGAATTCCAAACTCTGGTAAAGCTGTTCGGAGGTCAGGGGACCTTAAACGTCAACTCCTGGTCACCCTGCGGCAAGAGGCTGGCTTTTGTAAGCTATAGAATCAAAGAATGATTCAAACAGGCAGCACGTTATCATTGAGACAACTATTAAGAGAGGTTACAAGGCGACGTTATGTCGACCCTTTAGGAGGATAGAGGTATGAATTTATTTGATGTCATGGGACCTGTGATGGTAGGACCATCCAGTTCTCATACTGCGGGGGCAGTAAAGATTGGATATACGGCCAGAAAGCTGCTTCGGGAAGAGGTAAAATCAGCCAAGCTGTATCTGCATGGATCCTTTTTGGCAACCGGACGTGGACATGGGACGGATAAAGCAATCATTGCAGGACTGCTTGGAATGCAACCGGATGATGAGAGAATTCCCAACAGCTTCCGGATTGCCGCGGAAAGAGGCTTGGAGTATGAATTTGCTGGGATTGAATTAAGAAATGCTCATCCAAATTCGGTACTGATGAAGCTCACAGGGAAGCATGGAAATAACCTTGAATTGGTGGCATCCTCCATCGGCGGCGGTGCGATTATGATTAATCAGATTGACGGAGTCGAGGCTGATATCTGCGCCTGTAATCCGACTTTGATCATTAATAATGTGGATCAGCCGGGACATGTATCATTGGTTACTTCGATTCTTGGCCAAAAATCCGTCAATATCGCTACAATGCATATCTATCGGGACAGGAGAGGCGGGAATGCCACAATGATCATCGAATGTGATCAGGAGGTATCCACGGATGCCATAGAGCTGCTGAAGAGAATGGAAGGTATTACAAAGGTTACTTACTTAAGTATGGAGGAAGAGACATGAGTTTTAGATCGTTGGAAGAGATTACCTCGCTTTGTAAAATACGTGAGAAATACTTCTGGGAAGTGGTGCTGGAGGAGGATATGGAGGAACGGATGACCTCCAGAGAGGAATCCTTTGAGAAGATGGGCAGGTTATACCAGGCGATGAAGTCAGCGGATGCAGCCTATGATAAAAGTCTTGTATCTGCAAGCAGACTGGTCGGTCAGGATGGGGAAAGGATGAGCCGGGCCATCGAAGCTGGCAAAGTACTCAGTGGACCGTACAGTGGTGAAGTTATTGCGAAAGCTCTGAAGATGGGTGAGTCCAATGCCTGTATGAAGAAGATTGTGGCAGCGCCGACAGCGGGCTCCTGCGGTGTCATTCCCGCGGTACTGCTGACCTACGAAGAGAAATTCAAAGTATCGGAAGAGCGCATGATAGAGGCAATGTATGTTGCATCGGGGATTGGTCAGGTAATCGCAGCCAAAGCATTTCTCGCCGGAGCTGCCGGAGGCTGTCAGGCGGAGATTGGTTCGGCCAGTGCGATGGCAGCAGGAGCGCTGGTGCATTTGAACGGAGGAGATGAGGAAGGGATCATCCATGCAGCCGCCATGTCCTTGAAAAATCTTCTCGGACTGGTATGTGATACCGTCGGAGGGCTCGTTGAGGTGCCCTGTGTGAAAAGAAATGTTGTTGGTGCCGTCAATGCCATCGCCAGCGCAGATATGGCAATTGCCGGTATACGAAGTCAAATCCCCCCGGATGAGGTAATTGAAGCGATGCGGGAGGTAGGAGAGGCTCTGCCCAGATCCCTTCGTGAAACCGGAGAAGGTGGATTGGCTGCGACTCCAACCGGCAGGGAGATCATGGACAGGATAATGAAATCCTGACTTAGGGATTGTATGCCATTTTCTGAGCTGGAAGGATAAGGGTATATTTCTGCTCGTCAATCAATATTTGCCATAATAGCCGAGCTTAGCTGATATAATAATAGTAAGACAGAGAATTACGGTGAAGCTATGGAAGCGAATAGAAGATCTGATACAGGGAATCACAAGAAGCTTAAGGAAATCGCAGAGGAGCTTCAGAAATTAGAAATCCCACCGGAGTCAAATATTTCTGTATTTATTAAGGTCGGGATAGTGGTGTTAAGTATGATACTGCTGATCGGTTTTGGAGTCATGGTTATTCCACAGGCGGTAACCGTATCCAACGTCAGCAGCAAGAAAGACCTGCCGATTTATTGTGTGAGTACCAAGGATAAGAAGGTGGCGCTCAGCTTTGATGGAGCCTCCGGGAATAAGGACATCCAGACTATTCTTGATACCCTTGCCAAGCATAACATAAAGTGTACCTTCTTTCTGACCGGAGGCTGGGTTGACAAATACCCGGAGGATGTAAAGGCAATCGTGAAGGCAGGGCATGATATTGGCAATCATAGTGAAAATCATAAACAGATGTCGAAGCTTGGACAGGAAGAATGTGCCGAGGAAATCAAGACGGTACATGATAAAATAAAGAAATTAACGGGAGTGGAGATGGATCTATTCCGTGCGCCGTATGGTGATTATAGTAATCTGCTGGTAGGTACCGCGAGAGAATGCGGCTATTATACGATCCAATGGGATGTGGATTCTGAGGACTGGAAGGACTATGGGGCTAACAATATCATCAAGTCCGTGGTAGATAATATGCACCTGGGCAACGGTTCTATCATCCAGCTGCACATCGGAACGAAGTATACCGCAGAGGCGCTAGAAGGCTTGATTAAAGGATTGCAGGAGAAGGGCTATGAGATCGTGCCAGTATCAAAGCTGATCTATACCGGGAGATATACCGTGGATGGTACAGGAAGGCAGTTTGCGAGGTAAGGCTATGATAGAATTCGAAGTATTAATTTTAGTGTTTGTGGAGTGATTTTTGTTAAGAAGGTTAATTATAAGATTTTAGAGAATAAGTAATAAAAACTAACTGGGGGATAACAGATGCTCCCAGTTTCTTTTTTTGTAAAGAACTCGGATGATATAAACCTGATTCTGAATTTCGGATACCTGATAGAAGATTACATAGTTTTCTATAGGGCACCATCTTATCTTTTGTACTTCATATTTCGGTTCGGAAATTCTATTGTTCCGTTCCGGATGTTCTTCTAAGGATTTGACCTTTGTTCTGATTTTGGACAGCAGACGTCTTGCTGAATCCGGCTCACGCAGTTCAAATGCGATATAGTCAAAGATGTCAAGCAGGTCGCGCTGTGCAGCTTCTGTGATTACGACATTATAGCTTGACATCTTTGTACCTTCCTTCCAATTCATCAAAGAATTCATCTGCATTTGTGTAGTTCTTTTTCACTACGTCTTCTAGGCCCTGGTCTAGCAAAGTACTTAATTCAAAGCGGCCTGCGAGCTTTTCATAGGTTTCGATATCCAAAACGACGAGATCGCCTTTTCCGTTCTTAGTGATATAGACAGGCTCGGAGTAGGTATGGCAGTATTCGGAGATCTGGTTATAGGAATTGCGTAGGTCTGAGCTTGGTCTGATTGATGGCATAGGGTTCACCTCCTTATATCAATATTATATCGGAATATTGATATGGAATCAATGCTTTTCTATATTTGATAAGTATAAGTAAAGCCGCCTTTGTGAAATATACAAAATGCAATCTGAGTATACATATTGTATTGACAATATACTCCGACAATGCTAATATGAGTAATAACGGAGGACAAGAAAATGGTTGAAACAGTAAAGGAAAATAATGAAGATAAGAATAATAGTATAAACGATATGGAATTAGTAAATGCAAATGATATAAATGAGATTAGTAACTCAATAAAAGTAATGAGAGTTACGGCTGGATGGACACAGGAAGAATTGGCCAAGAAAGTAGGCGTTACCAGGCAAACTATAACTTCGATTGAAAATAAGAAAAAGTTACCTTCTACTACATTGTTGTTAGCAATTTCAGGAGTGTTTTTGTTTGCAGCATCATTTAACCCTGTTTTAAAAAGTGTAGTTGAGGTTGTAAACATTCAAAAGGTATTAAAGAAAATATTAAATTAAAAAGGAGGAAAACAGATGGTAAAATGGACAGATCAACAGAGGTTATTAAGCTTATGCAAGTTAGTAGGTCCTAAAGTGGCGCTTGGTATCATAACTATAGCAGTTCAGATCGGACCAGGTAAGTCAATGAAGATATTAGACTTAGCAGCTAAAGTTGGACCGGAAAAGGCTATTGAAGTATTAGAAAAAGCACAAAAGGTAGTTAAGATAACAGCAGCTTAAAAATATTAATTCATTATTATAAGAGCCAGAGCAATAAAAATCTCTGATTCTTATACCTCCAAACAATATTTGAAGAGAATAAAACTTGGTCATATTTGATAATGATAAACAAAATATGATAAAGAGGTTTACATTAATATAAGAATGAACACCGCTAAAATAGAAATTTAGTGAATGGTTATTTAATGTAAACGATGTAGCTAAAATATTATTTCAATATTGAATTAATAATGTCCTTTTTTGATAATCGAGAACTATTAGAGTTTGGTTATTCTTTAATTTAGAAAGGGCATATGTTTTTATTTCATTAAAAGAATCATATCAATTGATAAAAACAACTTTTCCAACTTTAAATCCTTCATATTTCATCATAGTATACAGGAGATTATCCAGCTGAGAAGAGGATAACGATTTTATTTTAGTTACTTCCTTTAATCCTGTCTTACTAGTAATATATCTTAAATAAGAAATCTTCGCTATTGTATTATCTACTGCATTGTTTATGGCAGGACATATTAGTTAAGATCTATTTCCTTTCCGAATTACATATATAGACGGTATGCAACAGCTTACTGTAGTAATTTTTTCAATCGCTTATGGTATCGTATTTCTAAAAACCAAAAGCATATTAGGGCCGATGCTAATGCATAATTTATTGAATGGGGTAGCTACTATATCTAACCTTGTGTTTTATAATATGACGCATTAATTGATGGTGAGCCTTTTAGGAAATTTAAGCTTGCAAGATTTATTGCATGCTTTTTGTACAGCACAATGATAAACGAAGGAGTATGGAAATGAGTCAGGAACAGATACGATTTGGAGTAATCGGTACCAATAAAATTACAGATTGGTTTATTGAGAGTGCAAAGCAGATAGAAGCATTCCAGCTAACTGCTGTTTATTCAAGAAGTGAAGAAAAAGCTACGGAGTTTGCAGATAAGTATCAGGTGCCTTATCGATTTTCTGATTTGAGGGCAATGGCAGAAAGTGATGTCATTGATGCGGTATATATCGCTTCGCCCAATGCACTACATGCGGAACAATCCATATTATTCCTTAATAATAAGAAGCATGTTTTATGTGAAAAGGCTTTTGCATCAAACGCAGCCGAGGTTCGTGAGATGATTGAGACAGCAAGACTTAATCACATGATATTAATGGAGGCGATGATATCAACACAGATGCCGAATTTTAAAGCTGTTCAAAAACATTTACCAAGACTCGGAAAGATAAGAAGGTATTGCGGTGTATACTGCCAATACTCCTCGCGCTATGATTCCTACAAGGAGGGAATGATATTAAATGCATTTCGACCGGAGCTATCGAATGGAAGCTTAATGGATATCGGAGTCTATTGTATTCATCCTATGATATATTTGTTCGGTAAACCAGACCGTATAAAAGCAGATGCCATCATGCTCGAATCGGGTGTCGACGGAGAAGGCAGTATGATTTGTAGTTATAAGGATATGCAGGGAATTGCAATCTACTCAAAAATAACAAATTCCGGACTTTCCTCAGAAATTCAAGGGGAAGAGGGGAATATTCTTTTTCAGCATACGGCTGATTTTGATCAAGCGAAAATCGTATTTCGAGATGGTACCGAAGAAGTTATTTCACAAGTACAGCTTAAGGATACTATGTACTATGAAATCAGTGCCTTTATTGATTTAGTCAAGAAAAGGGACTTCGACACAGCTGCCCATTTACTTCAAATTTCTCAGTTGGTCATGGAATGCATGGATGAGGCCAGAAGACAGATCGGCTTGGATTTTCCGGCAGATCAGGGACGAGCTCTATAGTACTTAATCAGAAAGTTATCGTTAGAAGAAGGCGGGAAAAGAGATTCCCGCCTTTTTTATGGAACAATAATATTTGAAATCATCGGGTAATAGTTGTATGATATGAAAGGGCATTATTAATACTATAAATGTCAAAAAAAGTTATTATAATTAATTTCAAAGATTTATATCATTTGTGATCAACTTAAGGAGGGCAAAAAAATAGTAAAAAATAAGCTTCAAGGTTGGATTCTGATTGGAATCTTACTTTTGACATTAATCATGATTTTTCTGCCAATCATTTATACAAGATACTATCATACTATTACTTCCGCACCGGAAGCAGTGAATGCGAAGATAGAAGTATCAAATGCGGACCTTCACAAGAGTAGCCTCTATTTGGATGGACAGTGGGAATTTTATTGGAGCAAATTAATCATATCGGATAAAGAAAGGAAGGCGTCTCCGGACTTAGTAATTAAGGTCCCGGATGATTGGTCAAATCACAAAATAAACAACACAAGATTACCTGCTGAGGGTTATGCAAGCTATAAATTAACGCTGGAAGACTTTACATATGACGATACAGTAACTTTGTATATTCCGGATTTCTCCGGTGCCTATAAAATATACATTGATGAGAAGCTTGCATCAGAAAGCGGAACGATATCGAAAGAGAAAGATCAAATCTTCACGACTCCGAAAGCCGAGTTATATCCTATTATACTTTCCGGTGACACCCCTCATGAGGTGGTTATTGAAGTTGCAACCACCAAGTTTTCCGGACTTTATATGACTCCGATCTTATGTAGTTATCAAGAATTGTTAGCAAAGAATAATTTGAGAACTGCAGCGCGTTTTATCCTTTTTGGAATTGCATTGTTCGCATTTGTTAACCTTATTGCCATTTATTTGTTCTCGGTACGGCAGAAGCTGCATTCTTTCTGGATGCCGGTAATGATCTTTCTGATACTGATACGTACCATGCTGACTACAGAGATCTATAGCTTCTGGCAGCCTATTCTGTTCTTTGATCTGGCTTATGAAAAGACGAATCTGATCATGTATCTTGTTACCTTTATACTGCAATATCTGCTGATCTATCTTGTCCAGGAACAATGTGGTATTGAATTCAGCAAAAGAGAAAGAGTAAATTTTCTGATCTACTATATACTTCTTTTCTGTGCCTATTTATTGGTTCCAAGGAATTTATATAACGAGTATTTATCCGTACTGATACCGATGCTAACCTATGTACTGGATCTCTATTTGGTTTTCAAGACCTTTATTCATAGAGAGAAATTGATCAAATTCGGGATACTCATCTTCTGGGGCTTCAACCTTATTGTAATCGGGCTAACCTTGGATAGCTTTTATATAAACGGGATGATATATGCGGATATGTCTATTATCCTTCCACTCATGCTGATGATATTCATGGTGCTTATGAGCATTGTTTACTCGATTCGTATTGGTGATCTATATGATGATTTCACTATTTCAGCCTCGCGTCTTGAAATGGCCGAAAAACAAATTAGCATTCAAAAAGAATATTATGATACCCTTAGTAATCAGATGGATGAAATTAGAAAGATCAATCATGATATCAGACATTTTATCGGGACGATGAGCATGTTGGCAGATGAGGGGAAGTTTGATAAGCTGAAGGAATTTGTTGATGATTATAGTGAAAAGAACCGACTGGAGCAGCTCCCTTTATTTTGTAAGCATTCCATTGTTAATTCCATCATCGGATATTATTTCCTACAGGCGAAAAAGGATGAGATTACTTTTGAGAGTCAGTGTGTTATTGATGAACAGGTCAATATCGCAGACAGTGATCTCTGCATCGTGCTTGGTAACGCTCTGGATAACGCAGTATCCGCATGTAGGCAAATGGATCAATCTCAGTCCAGGTATGTGTCGATTACATCAAGGGTAATGAGCGGCTATTGTCTTGTCAAGGTATGCAATACATACAATGGTCAGCTGAACATGAAGAACGGACAGTATTTCTCTACCAAGCGGGGCAGCTCCCATGGTTATGGGATCAGGAATATCCAAAAAGTAATTGATTCCTATGGCGGATATGTAAAAATCGAGCACGATAGAACGATGTTTACCATTACAGCAGCCATTCAAAAGGGAAAGAATGAATAAAGATAGGTAATCGGATAATCATATGATAAGAAAGCAGGCCTGTATCAAATTGATGCAGGCCTTATTTGATTTAGACATTTTTACGTTGATGGGTTCGAAATAACATTTTATGTCATTTCTATGTTGATATCGGTAAATGATACATAATGGATAAAGTAATATTCAATAATAGTAGATAGTGATTCGTAAAATGCAAAAACCAATGAGTTAAAGATCTATAGATAACAGTAGGAGGCTTGAATATGGCGGGTAAAAAAATACATGGAGGTTTTCTGGAGTTACAGGAGTATATTGACAGTATTGCGGACAAAAGAGGAGCATTAATTGCAGTACTGCATAAGGCGCAGCATATCTTTGGCTATCTATCTGATGAAGTGATTTTGTTTATATCTGAAAAGTTGGATTTACCCAGTTCTAAGATTTATGGCGTTATCAGCTTTTATTCTTATTTTACAACAAAGCCGAGAGGAGAAAAGGTCGTTAATGTTTGCCTCGGAACAGCCTGCTTCGTAAGAGGGGCTGACGCTATCATGAAGGAATTTGAACGAGAGCTGAAAATTCATACAGGTGAGACAACGGAAGATAAGAGATATACCTTATCAGGACTGAGATGCATTGGGGCCTGCGGTCTTGCACCGGTTGTTATGATTAATGATAAGGTTTACGGAAGAGTTGAAGTAGATCAGGTAAAGAAAATAATTGATGAAAATAAGGTTGATGAGAATAAGGTTGAAGACAATAATCGATAAGCTTCAGATAACCAAAATTTACATTGAAATGGAGGAACTATATGAGTAAATTAAAATCATTAGAGGAGCTTGAAAGAATCAGGCAAGCAGCTAAAGATAAATTGGACATAAGAACGGCAGCGGAATCTGAGGACAAGATAATCATACGGATTGGAATGGCTACCTGCGGGATTGCCAGCGGTGCCAGAGCAACCATGCAGGCTATCATGGATGAAATAGCAAAACAGAATATCACGAATGTATCAGTAACGCAGACCGGATGTATGGGGAATTGTGCCAAGGAACCTGTCGTTGAGGTAATCAGTAAAGATATCCCTTCTGTAATCAATGGTCATGTGGATGCTGAAAGAGGACGGGAGATCGTCAAGGAACATATTATAAATGGACATCTGCTGCAGAATGCAATTATTTCCAATTCATTTGAAAAATAGGGAAAGGAGGATAAACTATGAGTAATATAAGAATGCATCTGCTGGTATGCGGAGGTACAGGATGTACTTCCTCCAATAGTTTAAAGCTGGTGGATAATCTTAATGAAAACCTTAAAAAGCATGGACTTTCCGATGAAGTTGAAGTGGTCGTCACAGGATGCTTTGGCTTTTGTGAAAAGGGACCGATTGTTAAGGTATACCCTGATAATGTTTTCTATGTATCGGTAAATCCGGAAGACGCTGAGGATATTGTTACAGAGCATGTCATAAAAGGTCGTCAGATAGACAGATTACTTTTTGCGGATCCGGGAGGGAAGGGAAAATTAGAGGGGCAAAAGGATCTTCCTTTCTATAAAAAGCAAATCAGAATTGCACTTCGAAATTGTGGCTTTATCGATCCGGAGAATATTCATGAGAGCTTGGCAGCGGACGGTTACAAGGCCCTGGCAAAATGTCTCACCGAGCTAACCCCTGATGAGGTAATTGATACCGTGGTGCAATCAGGACTCAGGGGCAGGGGCGGTGGTGGTTTCCCCACGGGTCTGAAATGGAAATATACAAGAAAAAACAAATCAGATGAAAAGTATATTATCTGTAATGCGGATGAAGGAGATCCGGGTGCATTTATGGATCGGTCCATTCTTGAAGGAGATCCCCATTCTGTACTGGAAGCGATGGCAATTGCGGGATATGCGATCGGAGCGGAGCATGGATACATCTATATCAGAGCAGAATATCCACTTGCAATTCATCGTCTGGTTGTAGCAATTGACCAGGCGAGGGAATTAGGTTTGCTGGGAGAGGATATTCTCGGAACAGGTTTTAATTTTGATATTGAACTCCGATATGGTGCCGGTGCTTTTGTCTGCGGCGAAGAAACGGCACTAATCCATTCGATTGAGGGAGATCGAGGTGAGCCATTTACCAAACCTCCTTTTCCTGCAGAAAGCGGTGTCTGGAATAAACCTACCTGCGTAAATAATGTAGAGACATTGGCAAATGTAGCTCCGATCTTCTTAAAAGGAGCTAACTGGTTCAGGAGCATCGGTACTGAGAAATCTCCGGGATCGAAGGTATTTGCACTTGCCGGAAAGGTGAATAATGTCGGTTTGGTCGAGGTTCCGATGGGAATTACCTTACGCGAGGTTATTTATCATATAGGCGGAGGAATTAAGAATAATAAGAAGTTTAAGGCCGTACAGACGGGAGGCCCCTCCGGAGGCTGTATTACGGAAGAGAATCTGGATATTCCGATCGATTATGAATCGCTCGGCAGTATCGGATCAATGATGGGGTCCGGCGGCATGATTGTAATGGATGAAGATAACTGCATGGTGGATATCGCTAAGTTTTATCTGGAATTTACGGTAGATGAATCTTGCGGAAAATGCACTCCCTGTCGTATCGGAAATAAACGAATGTTTGAAATTATGGTGAATATAACAAAAGGCAAAGGTACAGAACAGGATTTATCTGATTTACAGGAGTTGGGTGAAATTATTAAAGACACTTCTCTTTGTGGCTTGGGACAGACAGCCCCCAATCCGGTTTTGAGTACAATGAAATACTTTTCTGAGGAATATAAGGCTCATGTCATCGAAAAAAGGTGTCCGGCCGGAGTGTGTCAGGAGCTTCTTTCGTATCATATCCATCCTGACAAATGTGCTGGCTGTACCGTTTGTGCCAAGATATGTCCGGTATCAAGTATCTCGGGAGAGGTAAAAAAGGCTCATGAAATTAATCAAGAGAAGTGTATCAAGTGTGGAGCATGCATTACTAAATGTAAATTTAAAGCGATTGAAAAACGCTAGCTGCCATGAAGAGGCAGCAAGGAGGTTATACTATGATTAATATGACAATCAATAATCAGAAGGTTGCTGTGGAGGATGGTAGTACGATCCTTGAGGCTGCCAGGAAGTTAAAAATAAGAATACCAACTCTTTGCAATCTTGATCTGCACGACATAAGGATGGTTAACAGAGGTGCTTCCTGTCGCGTGTGTGTAGTGGAGGTAGAGGGAAGGAGAAACCTTGCACCTTCCTGTTCGACTCCCGCGACGGAAGGTATGGTGGTGACAACGAACTCCTTACGATGTATTCAAGCAAGAAGAACAATTATTGAATTGTTTCTTTCGAATCATCCAAAGGATTGTCTTGTATGTGAGAAGAGCTTAGGCTGTGAGCTTCAGGCACTGGCAGCGGAATATCATATTCGTGAAATAAAGTATAAAGGCGAAAGGGCGAAGCATCCGATTGATGTATCAAGCAGAGCTATCATCAGGAATATGGATAAGTGCATCATGTGCAGAAGGTGTGAGACCATGTGCAATGAGGTTCAGACTGTGAATGTTCTTTCGGCAATTAATCGAGGCTTTGATACCTATATAGCAGCATCTATGAATATGCCAATGAATGAGTCTACCTGTGTCTTCTGCGGACAGTGTGTAATGGTTTGCCCAACAGCAGCCTTAACGGAGGTTAGCCATATAGACAATGTGTGGAATGCACTAAATGATAAGAAGAGATTTGTAGTGGTACAGACGGCACCTGCTGTTCGAGTGGCACTGGGCGAGGAATTCGGGGCTAAACCCGGTACAGTAGTTACGGGCAAAATGGTTGCTGCACTGCGTCGTCTTGGCTTTGATAAAGTGTTTGATACGGATTTTGCTGCTGACCTAACGATCATGGAGGAGGCGACCGAATTCATTCACCGTCTTAAACATGGCGGTAAATTGCCAATTCTTACGAGCTGTTGTCCCGGATGGGTTAAATTCTTTGAGCATCAATTTAATGACATGCTTGATATACCATCTACCAGCAAATCCCCGCATGAGATGTTTGGTGCGATAGCAAAGAGCTACTATGCGGAAAAGATAGGCATTAGTCCACAAGATATTTGTGTTGTCTCTGTCATGCCATGTTTGGCTAAAAAGTATGAAGCAGCAAGACCGGAGTTGTCGAACGATGGGGTACAAAATGTAGATGAAGTAATCACAACCAGGGAGTTAGCCCGAATGCTGAAGGAAGCGAATATAGACCTTATGCAGCTGGAGGATGAAGAGTATGATACTCCACTGGGTGAATCCACAGGTGCTTCTGTAATATTCGGAACAACCGGCGGTGTGATCGAGGCGGCCCTTCGGACTGCATATGAATGGCTGACGAATGATACTCTGAAAAAAGTTGATTTCCATGACCTTCGAGGCCTGGACGGTATAAAAGAAGCTATCATAAAAATAGATGATATGGATGTCAAAATCGCTGTTGCGCATGGCCTTGGTAATGCCAGAACACTTCTCGAAAATATTAGAGAAGGGAAAGCAGATTACCACGCCATAGAAATCATGGCATGCCCGGGAGGTTGTATTGATGGAGGTGGACAACCCTATCATCATGGTGATCTTGATGTTGTGAAGAAGAGAATGGAAGGTATCTATCAGGAAGACAAGGATAAGAAACTTAGAAAATCACACGAAAATCCCTATATCCAAAAGCTTTATAAGGAATACCTCGGTGAGCCTTATGGAGAGAAAGCGCATGAACTGCTTCATACGCATTATGAGAAGCGTAGAAAGATGTAATCATTATTCTGGTCAGCTTAAGGCCACACAGTATAACTGTTGCGGCCTTTTTTGATGCCCATGGAACTGGTGAATATGACGAAAAACATCTGCGAAATTCACATTTATACATATATATATCACAAAATACCATTTATAATAAAAGTTTCCAATGATACAATAAATTCAGTTCTTAAAGAACAAAAGTATAGAGGAGGATTGTGGTATATGAAAAAAAGATTATTAAGTGTATTGGTAATTTTGGCTATGACAGCTTCACTCTTAGTTGGTTGCGGAAAAAGCGCAGCAGACACATCAAGTGAAGAACCGAGTGCTACAACGACGGATACAGCAGCAACAGCAGCTCCCACTGAGGCAGCTACCGCTGCACCCAGCGAGAAAGTTACAATATCCTATGCAGTATGGGATTCCAATCAGGCAGCTTTAATTCAACAGCTTGCAGATAGCTTTGAAGCTGAAACAGGCATTCATGTAGACATTCAGGTAAATGGCTGGGCAGACTATTGGACAGCATTAGAGGCTGCAGCTACAGGCGGTTCCTTGCCGGATACCTTCTGGATGCATTCCAATAATATTTATTACTATGCATCCAACGATCAGCTTCTCGATTTAACCAGCTATATCGATAGCAGCGAATCGATTGATTTGGCTAATTATCCGGAAGGCTTAGACAAGATTTATAATCTGAACGGTAAGCAATACGCTATTCCGAAGGATTACGATACGATTGGTTTATGGTACAACAAGACGATGTTTGATGCAGCCGGTGTGGCTTACCCTAACGACACCTGGACTTGGGACGATATGAAAGCTGCAGCAAAGAAGTTAACAAAAGCAGACGGCTCACAGTATGGAGTTCTGGCACCTCTTCATAATCAGGAAGGCTATTATAACTTTGTATATCAGAATGGCGGAACGATCGTAACAGCGGATAAGAAATCCGGTTATGATGATCCTAAGACAATTGAGGCAATGGAATATTATTTCGATCTTGTAAGAGAAGGCCTTTCTCCTGCAATCACAGATGATGCAGCAAGAGCAGAAGCGTTCCAGAATGGTTTGGTTGCAATGGCATTATTCGGATCCTGGAACCTGTCCGGGTTTGCAGCAAATGATTTCATCGCAAAGAATTGTGATGTAGCAGTACTTCCTAAATCCAACAACGGTGGTCAGGCATCTATTTTCAACGGACTTGGAAATGCAATTGCTGCAAATACAGCACATCCTGAAGAATCCTGGAAGTGGATCGAGTATTTAAGCAATGAAGCAGGACAGAAGAAACAGGCAGAGCTTGGTATTGCGATTTCTGCATTCAACGGAACAGCTGATGCTTGGACAGCAGCATATCCGCAATTTAATGTGAAAGCTTATTTGGATATGGTTAGTTATGCACAGATCAGACCTTATACCAATCAAACAAGTGTATGGGAAGACAAAGCATATGAATTATTAACCGATGTCTATAATAACGGTGGTGATGTTGCAGGTGCTTGCAAGAGTGTAGCAACGATGATGAATGAGGCGATAGCTCAGGAACAGTAATCACAGCAAATGAAAAGGGCGGCAACCGGAATGGTTGCCGTGACTTTTCTTGAGTTTTAGGAGGATGAATTGTGGCAGATCATAAGCAGGTTACTGGGAAGAAAAGAATTCCGCGCAATGTATTAAATGAGTGGAAATGGGCTTATATCATGATAGCACCAACCATGATCGGTTTGTTTGTATTAAACATCATTCCGATTATGCAGACAATTTACTTGAGTTTCTTTAAAAGCGGGGCATTTGGAAAAGGGAATATCTATATTGGCTTAGGCAACTATAGGAAGCTTTTTTTCGATGTGCAGACCTGGTATGCAGTGCGAAATACACTGGTTTATACCTGCCTTGTGGTTCCGCTTACGATTATCATTGCTTTGATTATTGCGGTTGTTCTGAATAAGAAGATCAGAGGGAAAGGGATCTATAGAACCATCTATTTTATACCGATGGTAGCTGCCCCTGCTGCGGTAACTATGGTATGGAAATGGTTATATAATTACAATTTTGGCTTTATCAATCATATATTTACCAGCTTAGGCTGGGAGAAAGTAAAATGGATTGAAAATCCCGGCATCGCAATAGACTCCATCGCTGTGATCGGAATATGGAGTTTGATTGGATATTGTATGGTAATTTTACTGGCTGGATTACAGGAAATACCAAGTGATTTTTACGAGGCAAGTAACATTGATGGCGCATCCTCTATCAATCAATTTTTTAATATCACATTACCGTTGGTATCTCCGATTATATTTTTTGTGGCTGTAACCAGCATTATCACTTCAATGCAGGTATTTGATGTGATCTATATGATGATTGATGTGGCAAATCCTGCCTATAACAGCACGGTATCCTTGGTTTATCTGTTTTATAATAATTCCTTTAAGTATACCAATAAGGGATACGGCTCGGCGATTGTCGTATTGCTCTTGGCAATTATTATGCTGATTACGGTAATTCAAATGAAAGCCCAAAAAAAATGGGTCAATTATATGTAGGAGATAAGCTGAAAGGTAAGGGTATCAATATGAAAAAAAAGATGTTGTTTTCACATATAATCATTCATACCTGGTTGATTTTGGGCGCTGTCATTATGGTGTTTCCCTTCGTATGGATGGTACTCACTTCGTTAAAGACGGTCACTGAATCGACTTCGATGAATCCCTATGTTATTTTTCCGACGATTCCCCAGTGGAAGAACTTTGTTACGGTATGGAAGAATAATGATTTTATCCAATTGTACATCAATACGTTTTTAATGATCGTTTCCCGTGTACTTTGCGCGGTTTTCTTCTCCGCCATGGCTGCCTATGCATTTGCCAGACTGAAATTTCCCGGAAAGAATTTTTTCTTCGGAGTTGTCCTTTTTCAAATGATGGTTCCGGTACAGATCTTTATTATTCCCCAGTATTTAATGGTGGATTTTTTGAATATCAGAAATACGGTTTTTGCATTGTTATTTCCTGGGCTGGTAAGCGCCTTCGGTACCTTCCTGCTTAGACAATTCTTTATGGGACTACCGAAAGAATTGGAGGAATCCGCAAGGTTGGACGGATGCAATATATGGAAGACATTCTGGAGGATTATGCTTCCGCTCACAAAGTCAGGATTAGTCGCACTCGCTATCTTTACATCATTATTTGCCTTCAAGGACTTGATGTGGCCTCTGATTGTAAATAACCAATCAAATGCTGCAACCTTATCATCCGCACTTTCAAAAATACAAAGCGCGTATTCAGTAAAATACCCGGAATTAATGGCGGCATCCGTATTGGCTATCTGGCCGACGATGCTGATCTATATTATCTTCCAAAAACAATTTATTGAAGGTATTGCGACTAGCGGCGGAAAACTTTAGTGAAAAAATACTTTCATACCAGGAGGAAAAAAGATTGGCTATAAAATATAGTGAACCGGACCGAGTATTTATGCTACATACGAACAATTCATCCTATCATATCAAAATCGGACCATATCAAACCTTATTACACCTTTACTATGGGAAGAAGGTGGAAAGCAATCTGGACTATTTGATACAGACGAAGGATCGAAGCTTTTGCGGTAATCCGAATGAAGCAGGCAAAGACAGAACCTTTTCCATGGATACGCAGCTTCAGGAATATTCAACCTTTGGGTTGGGGGATTTTCGTATCTCCTGTCTGGAGGTCATCCATCAGGATGGCAGCTGTGCAGCGGACTTAAGATATCAGTCACATCAAATAATAGATGGTAAATATAAGCTGGAGCAGCTCCCTGCGGTATATCAGACAGAGAAGGTTGCAATGCAGACGCTTATTATTACCTGTCGGGATACAGTAACAGATTTAGAGGTGGATCTTTATTATGGGGTAGTTGAGGAGTACGACATCATTACCCGGGCGGCGAAAATAAGGAATTGCGGGAAGGAAGCCTTTGAATTGACGAAGGCGCTGTCCTCCTGTCTGGAATTCCCTGATAATCACTATGATTTAATCCATTTTTATGGAAAACACGCTATGGAAAGAGAGATGGAGAGGGTTGCAGTCGGACGTGCCAAGCTGTCAGTGGAAAGTATGCGCGGTACAAGCGGTCATCAGCATAATCCATTTATTATATTAGCTGATCATAATACAACTGAAATGAATGGAGAATGCTATGGCTTCTCCTTATTATATAGCGGTAATTTTCAAGCTTCGGTAGAGGTTGATCAGATCGGTCAGACAAGAATTACGATGGGAATTCATCCGGGGTTCTTTCGCTATGAGGTAAAGCCGGGGCAGGAATTTACTACTCCTGAAGTGGTAATGTGTTATTCCGCGGACGGATTGAAGAAGCTCTCCCATTGCTATCATAAGCTATATCGGAATAACCTGTGCAGGGGAAGATTTAAGGATGCCCGCAGACCCATCCTGATTAATAATTGGGAAGCAACCTATTTTGATTTTGATACAGACAAATTGGTGCAGATCGCCAAATCAGCCTCAGTATTAGGGATCGAGATGCTGGTTATGGATGATGGCTGGTTCGGGAAGAGAAACGATGATTATTCCAGTCTTGGTGACTGGGTGCCAAATACGAAAAAGCTGAACAGTACTCTGAAAGAGCTTTGTGACAGGGTAAATGCGGAGGGGCTTAAATTTGGTGTTTGGTTTGAACCGGAGATGGTAAATGAAGACAGTGATTTATATAGAAAGCATCCGGATTGGTGTCTTCATATCCCGAACAGACCTGTGACCAGATGCAGATATCAGCTGGTTCTGGATCTGACAAGGGAGGAGGTCAGAGAATATATTTATGACTCTATTTCCTCCATCTTAAAGAGTGCCAATGTTGAATATATAAAATGGGATTTTAACCGAAGTATTGCGGAAGTATGGTCCTCAAAGAAGGATGCAAAGCATCAGGGACAGGTATTTCATGACTATATCCTTGGCTTATACAGCTTGCTGGAGCGCTTAACCAATGATTATCCCTACGTTCTGTTTGAAGGCTGTTCCAGCGGTGGAGGACGATATGATGCAGGAATGCTGTATTACGTCCCTCAGGTTTGGTGTTCGGATAATACGGATGCCTTCGAACGTCTTAAGATTCAATATGGAACCTCCTTTGGTTATCCGATCAGTACGGTAGGGAGTCATGTATCCGCCGTTCCAAATCATCAGACCGGCAGAATAACTCCGTTTCATACCCGCGGGGTGGTAGCGATGGCAGGGACCTTTGGATTTGAACTGGATGTGAACAAATTATCCGAGGAGGAGAAGGAGCAGATCAAACAGCAGGTTGCACTCTATAAGCGCAATTACGAAGTAATTAATTACGGAGAGTACTACCGTTTAACCAATCCTTATGAAAATGATTGTTTCACTTCCTGGCAGATGGTTTCGGAAGATAAGGAGCAAAGTCTTCTTAGCGTAGTATTTCATCAAAGTCATGCCAATTCGAACTTTCATATTATACAATTGATGGGATTGGAGGAAAAAGCCTCCTACCAGGTGAACGGAGATAAAATCTATACAGGGGAAGCTTTAATGAATGCCGGTTTGGTTCTTCCTATCCCGTGGGGGGACTATCAGGCATACCAGTATGAGATCAAAATGTGCAAATAGAATTAATCAATGATATCTGTTGAATTTGTTCATTTCCATCCGGAGAGATGGAAGTAGGAGAGTAAAAATGTTGAATAATACGGAAGAGAAATTAATCAAGGATCATTTCATCAGAAGCATCATCAGAGGTAATAAGGTCAGAAGGAGAAGGGAGATAGAAAAGAAGGCAGAAAGCGTTCATAACCATAAAAATGGGCGAATTCGCTTCATGGATAAGATACAGACCAAACTGATTATCATCTTTTTTATTCCTGTTATGCTGATGGCTCTCCTTGGTGTGATTTCGTATCAGCAATCTTCCGTCGGCTTGAATAAAAAGTATGAGGAAGCAACCAGAACCAACATTGCTATGATGGGAGATTACTTATCTTTAGGTTTTGAGACGATAGAATCAAAGGCTAAAATATTAACCTCTGACAATGATATTAAGAGATATTATTCCGGTTATTATGACGATTCGACGGTAGATAAATTATCCACCTACAGGGATATCAAATCCTATATTTTCACCAATGTCTCCTCGGAACAGTACATAAGTAACATCTGTATCTTTGGAAAGAATGGAGATGGGATTGCAACCGGCGGTACCATTGCAAAGGTTGATTATGAAGAATTCGTGCAGTCTGAGCTGGCAAATCAATTAACCTCCTCCGGTCAAAAAGGTCTCTGGATTGGTTATCATAAGGACTTGGATCAGAAAATGAACAATTCAGACAATGACTATAGCTTGAGCTATATCAGAAGCTTTAGTTACGATCTCAACAATAAGCAAATAGGTTATATCGTTTTTGATGTATCGAAGAAATATGTGGAAGCAGCACTTGATAATATGAATCTGGCAAAAGGTAGTATTATGGGGTGCGTGATCAATGATGAAAAGGAGATTCTGAAGGGCGCAGCAGCGGAGGAGTTTCAATTCGCCGAACAATCGTTTTACAAAGCAGCATTGGCTTCCAAAGATAGCCTGGGTTATCAATACGTTACCTATCAGAAGATAGATTACCTGTTTATCTATAACAAACTGAAAATCGGAAACAGTACCTTGTGTGCCCTGGTTCCGAAATCTCAGATCCTGGCGGAAGCGAATCAAATCAGAAGTACTACGATTCTTGTAACAATCCTTGCAAGCATCATCGTAACAATCATCGGTACCTTGGTGGCAAGAGGATTTGGCCGGGATATTAATAAAATCAATAAAGTATTACTTAGGACAGCGGAAGGTGATTTGTCCAATACGGTTGAAATTACAAGAAAGGATGAATTACGTATCCTGTCTGACAGTATTAATCACATGATTGACAGTATGAAGCTGCTTATTCATAAGATGGCGGATGTGAGCAATCATGTTACCGGGTCCGTGGGCAATGTTGTACAAAACTCCGGATTACTGCTGGAAGGCTCTGAGAGCATATTGACAGGAATTGATAATATGGAGAAGGGAATTATTCAGCAGGCGGAGGATGCAGAACATTGTCTGGAGCAAATGTCCGCTTTATCCAAGGATATGAATGCGATTTACGACCGGGCCAATGACATCGAGACAGTCTCAAGGAATGCGGTAGAAATGATAATGCAGGGGCTCCTGACAATGGACAACCTGGGAGCTAAAGTCAATCATACCTCCGAGATCACAAAGGTGGTGATCGACGATATCGTGAACCTTGAGATCGATTCCGGGGCGATCGATCATATTGTCGGAACGATCGGTACGATTGCAAAGCAGACCAATTTGCTCAGTCTGAATGCCTCTATTGAAGCTGCAAGGGCAGGAGAAGCGGGACGAGGATTTTCAGTCGTCGCTGAGGAAATCAGAATGCTGGCGAATCAATCAAATGATGCTGTAAAGCAGATTGATCTAATTATTAAGAAAATCCAAAATCAGACCAGAATCACAGTTGAATCGGCGAGGCAGGCGGAGCGTGTTGTCCTGAGTCAGGAAGAAGCTCTTGCAAGTTCAGTCAGAACATATTCGGAGATTAAGGAGCGGGTAGATATCCTGACGAGCCATATTAAACAAATTATCGGTTTTATCAGAAATATGGAAAATTCAAAAGATCTTACATTGAAATCAATTGAAAGTATATCCTCCACCCTCGAGGAAACGACTGCGATGGCCGGTGAGTTTAATGTCACTGTCCATGGACAAATGAAAGCCGTTGAGATGCTTGATAAAGCTGCAGCAGAGCTGCAGGAGAATGCCGACACTCTTCAGGAGGCCGTAACTGTATTCAACATGAAGGAAGTACTTAATTAATAAAATGGGGCGTGCGTTTTCACTATCTTATGTAAAGAAAGGAGGCTTTGAAAGGTTATCTTACCGGAGAAAAAGATCTAAGTGAATCAAGTATAAAAAGGAGGGTAATGATGATGAAGAAAAGCTCCAAAAAGTATTGCGCGGTTTTATCGGTTTTTGTAATCACCTTTGTAAGTGTTTGGCCTGTACTTCCGGTATATGCAGCAGATACCATAACTGTGGATTGCAGTAACGTATTAAGAGGGGTAACCCATTGTGCAAGCGGTTCTCTTTACGGCGTAACGGAAAGCGTACCGGCTGATGTAAACGGTCTTATTACACCACTCCATCCATACGTATTCAGGAATCCGGCACGTGGTGCTTCGGGTAACCAGCATCCATTTGGTGCGGCTATTCCGACTGCAGCCAGGATTGCACCCAGCGGAGGCAAGATCTCGGTTGATTTGGCTGATATGTTACCTAATTGGCCCTACACTTGGCCGGGTATGACCAGCTGGCTCAATCAAGTAACATCCTTCGTAAACGACAAGAAAGCCTCCGGCTTAACGAATTGGTACGGTATCGAACCCTGGAATGAGCCCGACGGAACCTGGAATTCTGCCAACGGAGACTTTAACAGCACTTTATGGAAGCAAACCTTCGATAAGATTCGCTCCCTGGATCCCGGCTTTAAAATAGTAGGTCCGTGCTATTCCTATTACAATCATAATACGATGAATACGTTCCTCAATTATTGCAAAAACAACAATTGTCTTCCTGATATCATAAGCTGGCATGAGCTTAGCGGAATTCAAAATGTAGCAAATAATTTGAAGGACTATAGGTCATTGGAAGCTTCCCTTGGAATCAGCGCAAGACCGATCAGTATCAACGAATACTGTGATGCTAACCATAATTATGAAGGACAGCCTGGGTCACTGGGACAATTTTTTGGGAAATTCGAACGATACAAGGTAGACAGTGGATGTATATCCTGGTGGTTTACCAATTCCTGCAGACTGGGAAGCCTTCTTGCTACCGATACACAAAAGGGTGCAGGCTGGTACATGATGAATTGGTACGGCTCGATGACAGGTAACATGGTCAACCTCTCCGTAGCGAATGATGCAAGTACAAGTATGGATGGCTGTGCCTGTGTGGATGGAAACAGTAAATACATCAGCGTATTGTTGGGTGGCGGTAATAGTGGTTCTGTCAACACGGTGATCAAAAATATACCGTCCTTTATTGGATCTACTGCAAAGGTTATGATTCAAAAGGTCGATTGGGTAAGCAAGGATACTGTATGCAGCGGAACAACAACGGTTTCGACCTCTAATTATACTGTAACCAATGGTCAGATTACCGTACCCATGACAGGCTGCAACGCTACTTCCGGATACCGTATCTATGTAACACCGGGTTCCTCCAGTGGTACAAGCTATGAGGCGGAAAGCGGAACACTGTCCAATGGTGCTGTCTTACAAAGTGCAAGCTTCTGTTCGGGCGGTTATAAGGTTGGATGGCTTGGCGGATCGTCCAATGGGACAGTCGTAATAAGCAATGTCAATGTTGCAAGTGCAGGAACTCATACGATGACCATCTATTATGTATCGTCGGACACTCGTACGGTATATGTAACACCGAACAGCGGCTCATGGTTCGGGGTACAATGCCCTGGTACAGGTAATTGGAATACCTTAAGCTCTGTAACGACGTCTGTTACCCTGAATGCCGGAAATAACACCATCAAACTGGATAATGGTTCTGCAGGTAATATCGGTGCGCCCGATATTGATCGAATTGTCATTGATTGATTTTTTTGGAATGGCAGTCTGAAGTAAGATAATAGATTGAGGCAGTCCCGAGAATCGGGGCTGCCCCGTTTTATTCCGGTAATCCGTGTTTGGAGGTGAAGGTAACCAGATTTTCGTTTGAGTTACGGAAATTGCTGGGAGTAACCCCGAAGATTTTCTTAAAGCATTTTGAAAAATTGAAAGCATCATCATAACCAACCTGGAGTGCAATTTCGTTGATTGGTAGATTGGTATTCTTCAGAAGGGTACCTGCCTGATTCATGCGATAATTCAGGATATATTCCTGAGGTGAGATTTTTAGGACACTCTTGAAGCAGTTAGTTAAATAGGAACGATTGATTCCGATGTAGTCAGCAATACCTTGAACTTTAATATTCTTGTGATAGTTGTGTTCGATATATTCCAAGGTATGTTCGACATATACCTGATAAGAATAATCATGTACTTCTTCGACACTTACCTGGCTTTGTCTGTCTTGGATTAATGTAGAAATAAATAAATATAAAAAGCCCTCTCTGGCAAGATCATTACTATAGGTTAACTGGCTGGAATTGAGCATACCATTGACATAATTCACGAAAGGTTCGGTGTTTTCAATTTTGACGACAGGATTTTCAAAGGAGAATTGAGCATATTTTAAAGATGCCTCTGCTTTAATTCCGTTAAAGCCAACCCAGATATAGGTCCATGGATCCTCTTTGCAGGCTTCATAATAGGTAGTTACACCGGGATAGATCAGGAAAGCCATGTTGGGACCGATTTCATAAGTCTTATTTCCGACCTGATAGATCCCTTTACCACTAATGACAATATGAACTAAATATTCGGTTCTTACCTGCGGGCCGTAGAAATGTCCCGAATCACAATTTTCTGATCCGCAATAGCACAGATATAAATCCATGGAGCCCTTTTTGAGATATTCCAGACATTTATAACGAGCTGAATTGGTGTATCTAACTTCAGTAAGCATTTTATCTTCCTTTCTGTCGATGATATATAAATGCTAACATAATTGGCAATTTATGTCCACAAATATCATTAAAAATCAGCATGGCTGAAATGATCGGTGTAATTGTCTTGATTGCATTTGATTGGACATAAAATAGCAGATAGTGTTATAGTAGAGGAGGATGGTATTGCCATAAAATATATAGCTGCTTCACAGCAGATGGCGAGGTAATCACTCGGCAGACGAGCTGCTAAGAGTTTCAATTTATTGAATAATCAGTCATCAAAACGCATTTTGGGAGGAGAAGATATGAGTAAGGTAGCTTTATTAAAGGAATATCAGTTGGGTGATATGCTTGCACAATACTATATTGATAACGAAACAAAGAATGTCGAAGTTATGCTTTTGCCTGAGAATACAGTTCCGCTCTGTTGGGATGCCAAAAAGCAGGGGATCGATTCCCTTGTTCAGCTGAAGCTGGTGGGTGATACCTATCCGGGAGGATATGCCGGAGGCGGTACTTTACGGCAGGGTGAGTCAACCTTACGATTACAGTACGATCATCAAAATATGGAGCAATTTGATAACCGAATAGAGATTATTACAAGATTGAAGGATCAAAGAGGCTATGAAGTTGAGCACTGTCTGGTCTGGTATCAAGGTGATCAAAGCGTGGAAATGTACACCCGTTTTCATAATTTCAGTGAAGAAGAAGCTGTTCTGGAGATGATTTCAAGCTTTTCCTTAGGTGGAATTACCCCGTTTACTGAGGGTGATGCATTTGAAACGATGAAGATGCATAGAATCCGAAGTGTTTGGAGTATGGAGGGGCGTCTGGAGACGATAGCACTGGAAGACTTGCAGCTGGAGCCCTCCTGGGGAGGGCATGCCATTCGTTCCGAACGTTTCGGACAGATTGGCTCAATGGCAGTCAACCGATATTTCCCTTACGTAGCTGTAGAAGATGAAAAAAACGATATTTTATGGGGGGCTCAGCTTGCCCATAATGCTTCCTGGCAAATGGAGCTTTACCGCAAGGATGATGGTCTGGCGGTTTCAGGCGGTCTCGCTGATAGAGAGTTCGGTCAATGGATGAAAAAAGTCGCCTCTATGGAAAGCTTCCTCACACCGACAGCCATTGTGTCAGTATGCAAGGGCGGAGGAGTGGATCGTATTTCACAAAGGTTAACGATGACAGGTAATCGTATTCTGGAGTCAGCACCGGAAAGTGAACAGGGATTACCGATCATATTTAATGAAT
>JAEZLY010000211.1 GCA_023414985.1 Bacillota bacterium
TCTCCAGATTGATCACAAATGGCACTATAAACATTTGTACTCAATAAAGTAGTAATTGTATATGTAGTATCGTTTATTCCCCATCGAGTACCGATATCGACTGGTCCTGATGTTTCTATTTGTCTTACTGCATATGTAGCAGCTTTTCTGGTAATACCGTAATCAGCAACTACTCTGTCAAGGTATTCACCAACGGCTGTATCTCCTGTTACAAGATCTACATAATTACTAAGATTAAAATAAGTCTGTGCAAGCATATAAGCCGCCGGAGCCAATGCATCATATATAACAGAGCCTTCTCTTTTATCAACATCGCTTGTTACTTGACTTAACATTTCATCTAAAATATTTTCATAAGTCATCTCTTCAAACATCAGACATTCACCTCCTTCTTCAAATTAGTTGTTCCATAAATGCTTACAACGTCAAAGGTGCATAAGATTGAATCTTCCAAAAAACTGAACTCGAAGTTTTCAACATTATCAATGCGGTCATCTGACAGCAGGCATTCTTTAATTCTTCGCATTAATTCCATCTGAACATAAAGCCTGTCCTGTCCAATCAAATCTTCCAACTCTATCCCATAAGAAAAGCTATAGATTGGATATTCATACTTTTCTGTATTCAACATTTTATAAACTGCTTGCTGCAGTGCATCCAAATTATCCACATAACCTTGGATTCTGCAATCTGTAATTTTATAGGATTTTGATTGCTCAGAGGCTTCTGATAAGGTAAGTTCTTCATCAATACTTACATCCGGTATCATAGTTTCACATCCTCTACTTTATATTCATTTGCATTATCGCCTGGAGAAAGCGTTATTATTAAACCTTTGGTAATAAATACTTTATCGATAATTTCGACGATATAGAATTCTTTTCCTCCATGGTTTCTTATAATATGTACTTTATCCCCAGTTTCTGTATAATCCTTAAGATTTCCCTTAATCAGCTCATAAGGTATCGTAAGTTTATCATTAATATAAATGCCCTCTCCGACTACTGTGCCGTTCATAAGGCTGCAAAGCTTTGCATTATTGATGTAATTCTGTATAATTATTTTAATTTCATTGATCATAATTCGCCTCCACGTTCATCGTATGTACCGGCAGGAAATCATGCGTAACCGATTTTACTACTATTCTTTTATCATAATTAATGTCTTTAATTTTTCCATAAAAGCTTACACCAGCTCTGATTCGGGTATCGCCAAGGCAACTGAGCTGCAAAGTTTCTCCTTCTTTATTATATTGTTTGAACAAAGACTCCGCCTCTTCCTTAGCTTTAGAAGCATTTGTGTTATAAACCGATTCGTAATATTGTAATAGTCCAAATTTTGCAATTGATTTATCATCTTTTTTAATAACGAATTGGTTCTCTCCGTCTGATTTATCTGCCAGATGAATTTTTATCTTATTATATGTCTCATCATCTATGGATTTTACATAACTATAGTCATAAACAAGACTTTTATCGCCAAGTATTAAATCCAACTTCAATTCATCCAGACTGCGAATGCAAATAGAGCCAAACTCATCTCTTAAAAGATATCGTTTATTTTTATTTTTTTTAGTTTCACTTATTCCTGAGTAAATAATGTCAAGCCAAGTAGTATCATCCTTTACATCCGTTGAAAGTTTATAACCGGTTTCAGTAAGTGTACCCTTCTTTAATTCAAAATAATTACACATTTTCTTAGTCAGTGATGTGACTGTATCTCCCTTAATCACTATCGTGTCCTTAGCTTTACAGTATCTGAGTTGATCATATGCTGTTACAGATATTTCTTTGCCTTTATCCCTTTTTACTTTAAATACATATCCATAGAAAATCTTATCAGAATTATAAGTAAAGCTAACTACACTTCCATTTTTGATTACTAGATTATCATCTATATATGTAAAACTTAATACACTGCATCCATTATTTAGTGTATCCTGATATGAAACTTTAATTACCAGCTGACTAATATCATAATTCTTATCATTTACATTTACCAAAAACTTTATCATGATGGAATCACCAGCTTCTGGCCTGGATAAATTAACGAAGGATTTTTGATTATCTTCTTATTCGCATTATAGATTTTCATATATTTTGTCCCGTCGCCATAATATTTTTTAGCTATACCCCACAAAGTGTCCCCAGACTTAATTACATAATAACCTTTATTTTTGGGATTACTATCATCAGTATTCGAAGACTTGTTATACTTTTTAGAGTATTTTTTATATTCCAGGAGTTGGAAACTTACATATTTATCTCTCTCCTCACCAGCTTTCTCCGTAATTGCTAGATTCTGTATAAGAACCAAGGTATTAATTGCATCGCTGATAACTTTATTATTACTCCCTATCTTACCAGCCATGAATTGTATAGGAATAAGTTTTTTTCTCCATATCTCAAATTGATCCAGACATTCTTCTGCATCTTTAAATTTGCTATTTGCAGTTATATAATGTATCTTTTCGTGAGGAAATTCGCTTGTAAAGCTAAACTCTCTTAAATCAACATAAGATGGAACAGCAATTGGTCCGTTTTTAAGTATTTCATATTTTTCAATAGTTTGTGATGAACTTATATCCAACTTTTCTGGGTTAACCGGAAGTGTAATTTTAATTTTATCAGTATTGTTTTGGAATATAATGGCATATTTATCCATTGTACACCCCCTCCTGTCCTAAGACGATTTCTTGTCTCATAACATTTCTAATGTAGGGAACTATCTTACTTATATCCGCTGTTTCATGAACATCACCAAATTTTATAGTATAGGTTGGTTCCGAGGTATAATATATAATCTTTGAACTATCACTTTCTGATGAAGCTCTCATTTGTGATATATCATTATTATTCATACTTACCTCATTAGAATTACTTTTATCAGTTGGTTTCAATATTGAATATAATGAATTTGGACCTTCTAAAATATCATATAATAATGGATTTGATTCTTTAAGCTGCTTCGAAAAAGGTAGATTTGAATAATTATATTGATCTACCGTACCATTCGAAGTTGTATCCGCAGATGTTTCAGATAATACCTCTTCCCAATTAATACTTTCAATTGCCCTATCAATTGCCTGACATGTTTGATCTTGTGCGTATTGATTTAATGCATCACTATATTCTTGGAATGATCCCTTGTATTCCTCTGGTGTCGTTTCGTTCTTACCAGATACTTCCTCATTATACCACCATCCAGGAATTCCTGTTGTGTCGTACAACCAGCCACTTAATAATTGACTTAAATTTGCTTGAGCAGACAATAACCCATCACCGCTGTAATCGTACCCATACATACATGCATCATTTGAAAATGCGGCAGTAATCTTGTCCCAAGTACTAACACTAGGGTCTCTATACGAAAAACACTTAGAAGGGTCAGTATTTTGGCTCTCCTTATTTTGACTTTCCGTATTATTAAAATAATCAGATATATATCCAATTGCCATAAGCAATCCACCTGCTAAAATAACTTCGGGAGTAGCTACTCCACCTGAACCCACTTCAACAGCAGTCAATGCTTCAGCTATTTCTCCAGACAAAAGATCACTCCCAATACCTTTTGAAAGTTCTGATATGATACCATTAATATCAATGCTCTCTTCTTTTTTACTATTTGAAATACCATTTTCATCAGAAACTTCAGGATCTTTAGTATCCATTTGAAATGGATTAGCTCCAAGAGAACTTTTTTCTACTAAATTCTGTGGATTCTGATTTACATTGATAAAACCTTTAGATATTTCATCCAATATTGAAACCAAATCTTCACTAGTATCATTTGGAGTTAAATCAGTTATGGCTTTTTCAAATTTTGCATTCATATTAGAATTAAGTGTAGTTATTATTTCTGTTATGTCTGCTTTCATACTATTTATCGCACCATCTAGCATATTAGCAGAAATCAAAAGTGTTTCTTCCTGACTGGAATACTGCAATAAGCTTATTATGCTACTCAAATAACTATTGATTAGATTATAAAAATTTTGATTATTGTTATTACAGTTATCAAGAATACTTAATCCTATAGTATTTAAATTTTCTGAAATCTCATCCAAAGTACTACTAATTGCATTCAATTTTTGTTCACTTATTTTGAATGAATAATTGAAACTATCTACTATCATCTACCTCCTTTCATTTTATGCTTTCTCATTTGCATCTTTTCTTCTTCAATATACATCTGTATACTAGCGAATATAAAAGCTTTTTCTTTCTGACTCATTCCATCAATGGTTGAAGGCAAGATATGCAGCCTCTGCAAAGCAAAATGCGCTAAACAGAATTCTGCATTACCTTGCTTTATTAGTTTTTTACTTCATCAATATCCTTATTGATATCACCATTAAGACCACTAATTTCACTTACTTTCTGGGAGAGTAATGCATACTCACCTACATTCAGCATTTCCGTGAGCAGAGCTGTTTCACCTAAAACATTATATTTTTTCTGGAGATCAGAATCCGTAAGATCCGGAAAGACAACTGCACAGGCAACCAATGCATGGGCATATTCTGTTCTATCCAGCACATCCCTACCGTTTCTATCCTTTTTGGTATATTTTTTTATCAATAGCCCATTTTCTTTTTCTGTGATCGGACGTATAACAAATGGAACAGGTTTTCCATCCTCCTTGAAACGATTAGATACTATTACTTCCTTATTTTCTATCTGAACCGGATGTAAAAATGCATTTAATGAACTCATATTTATTTCCTCCTATAATTAAGAGCCTGTCGATTTTCATTCAACAGGCCCAAGATATTTAATTTAATATTTATTGATTTACCTAAAGTTTTCAGGTGATTTAAATGCACTTAGACAGCTGATATTATCAAAGGTAAAGTCACTGTCAAAAGTAACTGGATCGTCAGATTCTCCTAGGTTAGTAACTGGAATTGTATTAAATATTACATTACTCAACATAACTTCTTGCTCACCTACGGTAGACTGAGGATCACTGTTTTTAACTTTAAGGCTGATATTACCGCGTGTTCCATCATTTATATATTTGAGAGCCTGCTTCAGCTGTTGACTGTTCATAAAATATAAGGTCGCCGAACCGGTACCTTTTACACCTGTTATTTTGTGCTGTGTCATTCGGTTACCTAGCATTCTTTTTTCCTGTACTACCATTTCAAGTTGAGCTTTCAGGCTGGAAATCTCGAACAAGCTGCGAGTTTTTCCATCAATCGTAATGTAAGCTGTTCCTTCCTGAGCGATAACTGTATCGGATAATCTTGTATAATTATTTGCCATTCTTTATTCCTCCATTTATTAAGATAAATTTACCGTGATGTAGATCTTTTCAGCGCTGTCCACCGGTTGGATAAAACAATCGATTACAACTGCATCACTGTCAATACCTGCGGTTACAGTAACATCGTCTTCCGTAAAGTTCTGAATCGCTGATAAGCTCTGAAGTTCTTTAAAATATTCAATTAAAGTCGCTCGGAGCAACGATCTGCCGTCGTCGTTATTATTCACCTTACCAACAAAATTGGACTCAAAAATCTCAACAATATCGCTATTAATACCATCAATAGTACGTATAACCCTATTTTTCTTGAATACTGCTCCCTTGTCCGCTGTCGTAGTTACCAGGGAATTGATATCATAGATGGATGTTACATTCTGTGCACTATCTACCTTGAAGATGAATTTACCGGCAGAAATCGCTTCCTCCATTTCAGATTTCGTCATTCTAGGTGTTACGTCCACTGCATCATCATATTTCTTACCAGTATTTGACTGATTAATATTTGCTCCGGCTGTCACACCGGCCACCCATGCGGTTGTCTGAGCTGGAGTTAAGGAAGTACCGTCTGCAAGG
Source organism: Bacillota bacterium (assembly GCA_023414985.1). Lineage (GTDB taxonomy): Bacteria > Bacillota > Clostridia > Lachnospirales > Lachnospiraceae > Mobilitalea. Next base: position 5,842 of record JAEZLY010000211.1, read on the forward strand.
ACAATACCATTTGCAACATTGATGACGCTTTCTTTATCTGCTGCCTGATTTGCGAGTACAACCTGTGCCTTCACACCATCATCAGTTCTCAATACTTCGATCCAGGTTACGATTGTAGATTTATTTACTACATATTCTGTACCATCGTATGGATAACATAATGTATTGAAGTGGACGGTTTTTAATTTAGACAATGCTGTATCCAAAACAGCCGCTGAATGACTGGTTCCTAAGTTATAGACAAGTACCGTCTGAGCACCCTTAAGTGCTTCCTTAACTAACATCTTATCGGCTGCTGTAATGTCGACCGGATAATCATTTGTTGTTGCTGTTACAGTGTAGATTGTCCCTGCTGTTCCTACACTCATTTCCTGAAGTAATACTACGGTTCCCCTTTCACCTGGAGTAATTGATAATGGAGCATTTGTAAGAAAATTAATATATGCTCCAGGTAAAATCTTTTTTTGACTGGTCCATGTACCTGACATGTTAGCCCTCCTTTATAATTTTGTATTTGTTTGTTGTTGCTGAATAGCACAGAATTCTTCTTCGATCTTTTCCTTATAACGGATATTGAAAGTGAAATTCAGTACATTGTCCGTTATCTTAGCAGTCATATTTTCTGGTCTATAAGTTCCTACAGTTTCAAATGATTGTAGCAAAATCTCTTGAATTGTGATACAGTCTGTCCGAATAGCTGTTTGATTACTGTAATAACAGAGATCAAAGGATAAATCATTGATAAACCTATTTCCCGGTAATCTGCTAAAGTTATGATTTGTTACCTGAATCAGAAAGGAAGGCTTACTCATACTTGCCGGTAAGTCTTCATCATAGATCTCATAACCGGTAGGATATAATTCTAATAGTTTGTTTTTAATTTCTTTTTTAACTTCACTTATCATACCTTTTCACTCCCTCTCCGTTTTGAATTGAAGTATGAAAAACCATATTCAGTTTCTCCAGTGCCTCTTCCACCAGTTTTAATTTAGACCTGAGAGTATTTCTTTGGAGTTTCATTTTTTTATAACGCTCCTCGATTTTCTCCTCATATGTAATATAAATTTTGTTTCTGCCCATCTCTCTGGTAATTGCTGATATTTGTTCTTCTGATAATCCATTTGATTTAAGTACTTCTAAAAACATCATCGAATTCTCCTTCCATTATCTACGGTTTTCTACGAGTGTTCCATCTCCTGATATGGTGTCTGACAGTTCTTTTACGTCTGCTGTCAGTGAAAAGACAAATATCTTGAAAACTCTATATATAAAATCTCAGAGTCGCTGTTACATATCAGACTTCTTGATTTAATCAATAGTGATATAAGTAAATACTGATTTTCATAGCGGCTCTGGGAATATGCCTGAGAGTTACTTTATCGCTAATTCAATTATTGGTAATCATGTGCCCACCCACAAAAAATATTGATTACATTGCCCCGTGTCTATAACACAACCTAGTTCGAATAACTTCACACATAGATAAATAAAAGCATCCCTGTGGAAATCAATATTAGGGATGCCGATATCATAATGAGGTTTTATAAAAAACTTATCTTTCATTATAAGAAGCTGTACATTTGTAAAAGCTTCCATAATACGATTATAGCGGATTTAAATGTGATATGTGTGAAGGATAAAATACATAATAAAAATCTCCCTCACAGATACACTG
>JAEZLY010000274.1 GCA_023414985.1 Bacillota bacterium
GTCCGTCAAACAGTGCATTATGGGATCCCTGTTATCCTTAGCCTTAACAAATATATATACTTTGCACCAGCCCGATCATTTCCCCTCAAGTACTGCGAAGAATTAATTTCGTGAAATGGTTCTTAAAGTAATGGACAAAGGCAAGCGTCTCCGGAATGGCCCCGGTCTTATCACTCCTGGCGGTGAGGATTGCGATTTCTTCCTGCTGCTTTTCTGCATATAAGGTAAATTGTTGATTGGGAGGAAGGCCTCTTACATCAACTACAACCTCTTCCAGTCCCGGCAGTTCCCTGACCTGTGCAAATCCGGAACCCGAAGTATTCTGTATTTCGATCGGAATGACTTCTATCCGTCTCCCCAATCCTTGTCTGCTTAACCCATCACAGCTTCCCGCTCTGTCTCTGGCCACATAAACCAGTGCCATCGGAGACTGACCTACCCGCAGCGTATCAATGACCTCCATGCTTCTGGTATCAATGACATCAACCGCATCCGAATATTGCAGCGCCACATATATTCTGCTGTTGTCCGGACTGGGCCATATTCCATGGGGCCCTGCACCATGGTTGCAGATACGCTTTACAAGGGTCGGGCGACCTCCCTCAAAGAAGGGCCGCTTGTAAACTAAAGTCTGATTTAAATCTCCGACTGTAAGATAAACATAATTCACTCCATCCACAGTGACAAAATTAGGATGATTCGTTCTTGGCCCGGTTTCAAGAACAGCCTGTACCTGATAGTTTCTTGTACTGATGACTGTGGTTGTCTTACCGTTAACCGGCATCCCAAGCCATATTTCCTTTCCATCCGGTGAGATAGCTTCATCCGAAGAACCGCCGGCTTCTTTCGGGAGCTGTATCCTGTCGATGATCTGCCTTGTCTCAACATCAATGATATCTAGCGCATCGGCACGCAGGTGATTCACATAAGCCAATCTGCCGTCCGGACTAAAGACTACTTTGGAGGGCCCATCCGTTGATACAATCCGATCCTTAACCCTGCTGTTACGCCAATCAATGACTGCTATTGTGTCCTGCCCCCTCTCTGCCACCCACAGATAGCAGCCGTCCGGTGAGAAAAAGCCTTCATGAGGTGCCCGTCCGGTATAGATTGTACGGATAACCTTATTTGTAGCAGTTTCCACAACATGTACGGAATTAGTGGTGACACAAATGACACACAGATATCTTCCATCTTTGGAAAAGCCGAGCCCATGTACATCGATCTCTCCGTGATACATAGCCCCCAAAAAATCTGCTCCCGTATCCATACGGATACTTCCGAAAGGGATAGTACCAAGTACGATCCCTTTTCGTGGATGGATTATGGTGACAGTATTGGAATCCTGATCCGCAGTGTATACTCTATCCTCATCAGAGATCGGCCGGGCACCTGGCAGGGCAGGTGCCTGAACCGGTTCTTTATTCGTAAGATAAGCATTCAATTTATTCAAAAGAGGGTACCTCATATTGATATCGCTATACTTTATCTTATTTTGATTTTTACAGTTTGACACCGGAAAATCTTCCTTCTTAGGTCATTTATAGAAATTTCGGCTTGAATATCCTGCTATGTTGCAATATACTGTTTCTTATGATTGACGCATGTCCTTTCGGAATCACATTCCCCGTCCGGAAGGAAGTCATTGAATGAAACAGGAGGTATACTTATGCAAATGGAACAGCTGCAAAAGGATATGGTCACGGCTATGAAAGCCCATGATAAGGTTCGAAAGGATGCCATATCTTCTTTAATCTCTGCTGTAAAGAAAATCGCAATTGACGAAGGCTGTCGAGACAACATTCCGGAGGAATTGATCTCCCGTGCCATCTTAAAAGAAATGAAGCTTGTGAAGGAACAGCTGGAAACCTGCCCACCGGAAAGAATAGAGCTGAAAGCCAGCTATCAGGCAACCTATGATATTATAAAGGAATATGCTCCTTCCATGTTATCTGCGGACGAAGTAGAGAAGTTCATCGTTCTAAAATACTCCGAACTGGTTGCTACCAAGAACAAGGGTATGATTATGAAGGGTGTTATGGTTGATTTAAAGGGAAAAGCAGACGGTAAGGTTATCAGTGAGGTAGTCGGAAAGCTCTGCAGTTAAGATTAAAACTGTTATTCGCATAAAAGAAGCGGCTGCAAGTATTGTACGATCAACAAAGATCGGTACGATACCTGCAGCCGCTTTATCGTTATCCTTCTGTCATTCCTCAATATTCATCCAAAAGACTGGTCTGACCTTAATCTCCTCACCGGTGACGTCATATCCATATTCCATAGCAACCCCGTTTACAGATAGAAATGCTGCACTTTCCGGGCTTTTCCCTGGAGTTCTCAACCAGCTGTCACTTTTGAATTTCGGGAAAAGCTCTTTGTATTTATCTGCCTCCGAACAACTGAAAAGAAAAATATAATCCTCAGTAGTATTTCCCCCGTCCGTCTTATAAGTAGGGTTATCCTCGTTCTCTATTTTGCTTTGGAGTATACTCTTTTTTTCAGCTTCTGTAAAAGCATCGTTTAGATACTCGGTATTTAACCACTTTCTGAGGGTACTGCTCTCCCAGGTTACCGCTTCAGACTTCTCATGATAGGGCATAGGAGGCATCGCCTCCTCCTTCATCAGCAGAGCTTTGCTCCCTGACAGCTCAAGAACCCTCCATTTCACATCATTCAGCTTTACGATATCCCCTGCGGTACTGTTCTTAACCGTAAGCTTTTCCGCCATTGCTGCCTGTTCCTGACTGTCCTGATAAACTCCTGCTGCCGCGAAAGCCTTGGAAGCCTTCCCATAGGACCCCTGCTGCATTAATTCCAAGCCATAGGAATATTTACTTTCCGCCAGCCTGTCAGCACTGTCCCTATAGGTGCCCAACTTCTGATACAAGGAGGCTGCCCTCTCGTAAGAGCCCAGATGATTCCATATGCTTGCTCTATAGTATTTCGTTGCAGGTAAATTAGCACCTGCAATTAGGATAGCCGCACAGAGTACAATTACAGCGGCACGTAATATTCTCTTTATGGCATATCGGTTCTCAAGACGGTTACTCTTAGCATCACATTCCGCAGCCAGTACATCCGAATCCTTATAGCCGCTTATTTTTCTGAATTCCTCCGCAGCGGTCTGATACTCCTCCGCTTTTTTGGCTTCCTGTCGCAGCTTCTGCGCTCTTTTATAGATTTTTTTCTTGATATCCTTTTTTGTCTGCTTAGCTAACTGCTTGCATTCCTCTGCCAGCTCCTCCGAATCCTTATAGCCTTCCAGCTCAATCAGCTGTTTCGCGGCCTGTTTATACATTTCCACCTTTTCATTCGTGACACGCATGCAGCTGATTGCGTTCATCAATCCGGTCACCCGAGTATAGTTCTGCTCCTTCTCCGCATCAACAGGCTCCGGGGCTTCCACAACGAATAGATTCTGAAAATCCTGCTTTAAGAACCGATGATAAATCGCATGACCATGTTCAAACTTAATGCAGTACCGATATTCATCAAGCTCACCATTTGTAAAGTAAAGCACATAATCAAATTCATCGGATTTGCTTTTTTCGCATTCTACCTGTTCCGAGTATTTATGGAATACCTTCAGCAGCTGTTCTAAAGTACAGTCATGCTGCCTAACCGCTTCGATAAATTCCACCAAAAAGGGATTGTCCCTGTAATGTTCATGAACATAAGCTGCTCCTTCGGGCGGAATCAGAATGCAATACCGTTCCTCCTTATGAGAAATTTCCAATCTTCCCAATCTAGGTTCTACCATTCCGGCAAATACCGTCAACATCTCAGTAAGCTTTCCAGGCTCAGTGATTTCCTCTTCCAGAATATGTGCCAGTGAACTCATCGGATAATATAACCGGATTGTTTCCTTTTCATAACCCAGTTTGATCTGCTCCTCCTTAATGGTGTCACAGATAACCTTCTCCAACATTTCATAATTCATAATGTGTCCCTTCCAAGGCTGGTTAACCATACCTTTCTTCGTATGTAAGGGTCAGCCTAGCTCGTTGTGTTGTTCGCTGTCCCGCAGATATGATTTTACATCAGAGCCGGGATATTATCAATAATAATTGCCAAGAACCATAAGAATAAGCATCTGATTTTAAAATTATGAGAACCTCTTGAAATCATGGTTCCCATCATATAGAATACATATATTACCATGTATGAAATTGCAATTTTACGATAAACTGGGGCTTGTACCATATCATTTTGGGGGGATTACTACGGGAAAACATCTATTCAATGATATATTCAGGGATATTTGCGACACTTATGGCATTGACCAGACAACTTTTCAGCAGATACAAGGGTGTGATGCAAGCTGTATCAGAAAGTTCAAATCGGATACCAGACCGGGAGCAGAGCTCCTGGAGTCTTTGATTGCCTGCGTCTCCGGCAGGGTATCGGAGCTTGATGACCATTACAGGAATAAGGAACTCCGTTATCGGTTGAACTATGAGATTTTCAGTAATAAATATTTTACCGAGGAAATACGAAGTCAGCTCCTCGATATGGACGATATCACTTCTTACCTCTCTTATCTTATGAAAAAAAGCAATGAATTCAGCTCTCCCATCCAGATGGACGGCAAGTTCTATCACTCCGGCTCCGAGCTTCGGAATCTGACCCTCAAAATCGGCCAAGCCCATCAGCTATATAGTAACAATCTTCATCAGGATGCCCTGGCGATCTACAAGGAGCTTCTGGAATCCCCTATAATTGCCGAATTACCTTATGAAGAACAAATCACTTTGTATTCTGATCTGGGTCTGATCTATCGGATACTGGGTATCAATCAATATGATCTGTCAGCACTGAACGCTTCCCTCTCCTATCATCATAAGGCCTGTGAGCTTTCACTGAAGGCGGAGGATTTTTATCAGTATGCTCTGATGAACAAATATATGGGAGTCGTATATACCTATTTATTCAACCTGCAGGATGCGGAAGACAATTTAAAAAAGGCAATTAAGTGCTACGATACTGCTTTAAGTGTTCTGCCTGAACAACATGAGGAATATCCTAAGGTTTTGATTAATTACGGAATTCTTTATCTTTATTATTCCGACATCCGCAATTCGCGTAATTACTTAAATAATTCCATTACGTACTTCAATCGGGCCGCTGAATATTATGTTGATGACCCCACAAATTATTTCCATGCATTAATCAGGCTGAACTGCTCCGGTGCTTACTGTCTCCTGGCAGAATTGTGCAATCCTTCCGTTCATACGGATTTGGCTGAAAAGATGTCACTGCAGGCATTAAAAGTATTTACGATCGAAGAACATCCAATTCAATATGCACAATGCATCTCCAATTTGGGAATCAGTTATTCTATCAAAGCCCTCTACTATGATACGGTAAAAAACTGCGAAAAAGCGATCTCTTTCCTCAATCTCTCCCTTACTGTATTTCGGGAGGAGATTGACGCAACCTCCTACTCAATCGCCCATCAGAATTTGGCCCGCACCTATATTCTATTAAGTAATTACTGCAATCGGGAAGAGAATCTCGGGAAGGCCTCAGCCCATATTGATAAATGCAGAAAGCGTTATGAAGCTCTGGACCATTCCGTGAACAATCTGAAAATTAATTTACATGATACCGAGGTATTAACCGATCTCGCAGATGCAAATGAGAACTTTGTTATGCTGGGAACGGCAGAAACGACCATCCTGGGGCTTCTAGAGGTTTCTGAGAATGCGGGTTATGATTTTCTATCCGCGGAACTGGAATATAATCTGGCAAGAGTCTATTCTGCATATAACCGTCTGACAACTGACGCTGATTACATAAAAAAAGGACTGATTTCCGTAAATCAGTCCCTACATACCTTTACTCTCTCAGAATATCCTCTTAAATATGCCCGATCGGCAAAGCTTCTCGCAGAATTCTATGCACAGATCGGTAATTACAACAACTATAGAACGGAATTAGATCATGCTCTGCAGGTGTTTACAGAAGCTCATTATCCTGAGAAGCATGCACAAATCCTCAAGGAAATGGCACAATTGATCTATTAATCGTGATCAATGCGAAAGCTGCTTTCCCAGATTTCCGGAATATCCTCTTCCGTAATCGTGTCAATGCGTATGAACATTGAGCCTTTTCCCAGGTGCTTAACATATGCCTCCATTGTCTCAATGGGTCCCTGAAGCTCCAGTTCAACTGCTCCTGTGCTCAGATTTCGTACCCAACCGGTTAAGCGGTAGGAATCTGCCAGGAGCTTCGCATGATACCGAAAGCCTACTCCCTGTACACGTCCTGTCACAACAATATGCGTTCTCGGCATTCCAACCTCCAAGCTCCTTCGTTATTTTATTGTTACCTTATTCTTTCCGTTACGCTTGCTGAGATACATAATCTCATCTGCTTTCTTGATTACTTCATCCAGAGACAGAAGCTCGTTTTGCTTGATATATGCACCAAAGCTTGCCGTTGTGGAAATCGATACCCCTTCATTGGTAATCACGGTGCTTTCAATTTCTTCGCGGATCTTCTCCACCCTCTGTCTGAGCCGTTCCTGATCTGTCAGGGTCTGCATAAATACGATGATCTCATCCCCACCGTAACGGGCTACAATATCATTGGATCTGGTCGCTTTCTTGATAATCTGTGCCACGGTCTTCAGTACAAGATCCCCCATCGGATGCCCGTAACGGTCATTAATGGATTTGAAATTATCCAGATCGACGATGACAATGCTGTAATCCAGCTCCGATAGATTTGTTATCAGATTCAATGTTTCAAAAAAGTATCGTTTATTGAATATATCCGTTAATCCATCATGGGAAGCGCTATCTCTGATCTGTTTGTACAGGAAATTATTCTCAATAGCTACACCGATATGATTACCGATCAGAGAAAGGAATATCATATGGTCCTTCGTAAAATAATTCATCTCCCTATGCTGCAGTAATAGAAACCCGATCAACCTGTTATCGATCTTTACAGGTACACCAATACAGGAGTGGATTTCTCCTTCCTCACTGTCACTGATAAAAATCGGTTCGTCACTGTTAATGACGAATTCTTCCTCTCGATATTTCTCAATCAGCTGTTTTTCTATCTCTATGCTTT
>JAEZLY010000286.1 GCA_023414985.1 Bacillota bacterium
CCCTTAAAGCATGAAACTACGTATGTCAGCGAAAAGACCGGGCTGAGAATCGAAGTGCATGTGGACCTTTTCGATCCTGTAATCGGATTGTTCCGCGAGATGAATGATAAGTTTAGGGACGCCTTTGAGCATTGCATTGAGAATGTCATTGACGGTATTACGCTACATACTTTGTCCGTAAATGATCATTGTCTGTTTCTTATGTTGCATTGTGTAAAGCACTTCATGAACATAGGGTTTGGAATAAGACAGGTTTGTGACCTGACTGTATTCTGTAATACCTATGGGAGAGACATTGATTTTCAATGGGTCTGGCAGCAGGTATCAGACCTTGGATACGGGGTTTTTATGCTGAATTTATTGAAGATCGGCAGCAGTTATCTGGGACTGAAGGAGGAAAATATCTCCTATCCTCCCTTCTTTACAGGAAGGGATATCCATATGGAAGCACTGCTGAAGGATATATTACAATCAGGGATCTTCGGTAAACACAGTGAAGATCAGACCAGGACGTGCTCCTTAACCTTACAGGCAGTGATGGCTGACAGAAGGCATCACCAAATAAATTTTAGTAACTATCGATTGATAAGAACTATTTTCCCGGGACGGGAATACATGGATAATAATTATTGCTACAGCAGAAAAAGTCCTTTTTTACTGCCTGTAGCATGGCTGCACCGGATAGTTGCTTATGTGGTTCTTGTAAAAAATCCGGGACAGATCTTCCGTAAAGCAGGCCGCAGTATTGCTATCGGAAGAAAGCGTATAGAGCTTCTTGAGGAGTATAAGATCATTGGAATATAGAAGTTACATTTCCTGAGGAAAAGGCGGTGAGCTGATGATTGATATCCATTCCCATATCCTTCCCGGTATGGATGACGGTGCAGATACGATGGAAGCTTCTCTTTTCATGGCGGAATTAGCTGTTAACAGCGGAGTAGATCAGATGATTGTAACGCCTCACTGCAATGTGGAGGGTATCTTTGAAAATTATTATGATGAGACTTTCCTTACCTGTTATCAGGAATTTGAATGTGCAGTTCAACGGAGTAAGCTGCCTCTGACTGTATGGCCCGGGATGGAAGTCTATGCAACTGATGAGGTACCGGAACTTTTGAGACAAGGGAAATTAATTTCACTCAACCATTCGCGGTACTTTTTGATAGAGTTTAATTTTTACGAAGATACAGATTTTATTGAAGCTCTACTATGGGAGATATTGAAGACGGGATATCACCCAATTGTAGCACATCCTGAGCGCTATCCGCTGGTCCAGAGGCATCCGGAGCTGGTGTGTGGCTGGTTGGAAGCAGGCGCTTCTGTTCAGGTGAATAAAGGAAGTGTATTAGGGAGCTTCGGTAATCGGGCCAGAGATACTGCAATGGAGCTTTTAGAACACCATTTGGTTGCGGTAATTGCGAGTGATGCCCATAGCCCCTATAGGCGTACAACTGATTTATCGGAGGTATATCAGCAGGTTCAAAGGTTTTATGGCTTCAGATATGCACAGATCTTATTTAATGAAAACCCAAGAAGAATAGTTCATAATTTGGATTTACTGCATTTGCAGATTCCTTCGATATTATGAGTGGTAGCTTCAAAAGAAAGGGATAGGAAAGATTATGAAGATATTAAGAATTGCCGGATTATCTTTGTTCCTGCTGTCGGCCGTCATGTATGCTGGATATCGTGGATATGAGGGCAGCCATAACGATAATATTGCACCGTTCATTGAATATGATGAGGAGTGTATCAGTGCCAGCGTTAAGGTGACAAAGGAAGAATTACTCCGGGATGTCAATGCATTCGATGCAAAGGACGGGGATGTGACCCACTCTCTTCTGATTGAATCTATCTCTGACTTTATCGGACAGAAAGAAAGAATTATAACCTATGCCGCCTTTGATTCCGGTAATAATGTCGCCAAACGCCAGAGGAAGCTTGTCTATACGGATTACCTTCCACCCAGATTCTCGCTGTCAAAACCGTTGCGTTTTGTCCAGGGTGAAACAGACCATCTGTTGGATAATCTGAAAGCCTACGACTGTATTGACGGGGATCTGTCAGAAAGCATTAAATATGACGAGCCTGATTATGATTTTGGTTCCATACAGGGTACTTATACCATTGAGTTCAGGGTAACGAACAGTGCAGGAGATACTTCCTTTCTGCCTGTGGAAGTGGACTTCTATAATCCTGTCTATAATGAAGTGAAATATGCTCCGGAGATCCTGCTGAAGGATTATCTGGTTTACCTTAAGGAAGGGGGTTCCTTTGACCCATCCCTCTATCTAAAGAGTGTGACCATTGATAAGAAGGACTACAGCTTTCGCGAAGACAGCAATACCGGGTACGGTTCGTCTTATGGAGATACCATATCAAAGAAAAGCATACTGATGAAATCTGATGTTAATACAAGGAAACCTGGAATTTATCAAGTAGAGTATTCCATGCAGGCACAAAACGGTTATACAGGGACAACAAAGCTGCTTGTATTAGTGGAAGAATAGGAGAACTTAAATGTCTGGGATAGAAATGAATGTACATGATGGGGAACTTCGATTGGATATTTACGATGTGATACGCGATTTAATAAAGGACTGGTGGCTTATTTTACTATTCGGACTGACAGCGGCTCTGTGTGCTTATATCATATCGGATTTGTTCTATACACCTGCCTATGTTGCAAGAGCCACTTTTGCGGTTACCTCCAGAGGTTCAAATAATACCTATGATAATCTGGCTGCTGCGAATACGGTTGCCAGCAGTTTAACAAACATTTTTGATGGAGATTTAATTAAAAAGCGTGTTGCAATGGACATCGGAAGTGAAAAAATACCGGACTATATCTCTGCTGAAATTATACCGGAGACTAATTTGATTGTCCTTACGGTTTCGGCACCTAATCCGGAGATAGCCTACAGGATTATCATTTCTATTATGGAGAACTATACCTCCGTGACCAGCCACCTATATCAGAATGCAATACTGGATGTTCTTGAGATGCCCGCGATACCGGTATATCCTGATAATCCCCAGGACCAAAATTATATTATGAAGCTGGCTTTTCTGATTGGTATAGCTATGATGACACTGGCTCTGGCAGCACTATCCGTAATGAGAGATAATATTAAAAATGAGAAAGAAGTAACCAGAAAGCTGGATACAAAGCTCTTCGGGGTAATTTATCATGAGAGGATGTACAAAACTCTTCAATCCTTGCTTAGAAGGAAAAAGAAAGGGATTTTAATTACAAGTCCGACGGTAAGCTTTTCTTTTGTGGAAAATTTGAAAAAGATACGTAGTAAATTTGAATATAAGGCTGCATTGAAATCCCATAATGTTTTACTGATTACAAGCGTTCTTGAAAATGAAGGAAAATCGACGGTGGCAGTAAATCTTGCGTTGGCCTTGGCTCAGAAATCAAAAAAAGTGCTTTTGGTGGATGCGGATTTCTACAGACCCTCTTTATATAGAATACTGCAGAAAGACATTCCGGAACAACAGGAGTTAGGAGACTATTTAGGTAAGAAGAGTGATCTGAAAGACGTACTCATGGTGGACGAGAACTCCGGTATATTTCTGCTGATCGGAAGCAGGCAGTACGATAACTCGTCCGGCCTGATTACCGGAACCTCCTTTTCTGAGATGATAGAAATTCAGAAAAAAGTGATGGATTATGTAATCATCGATTCACCTCCAATTTCTGTATCTGCCGATACGGAGTTGTTGGCAGATATGGCAGATGCTACTCTTTTAGTGGTAAGGCAAAGCTATGCCAGGACAAAGCATATTAATGATGCAATCGATGTTCTGTCTGGTACTAAGACAGAACTGCTTGGTTGTATTTATAATAATGTGCATCAAGGCTTCCTGACTCAAAAGGCAGGCTATGGCAGTAAATATTCCTATAAGAGCTATTACGGATACTATAGTGCAGACACCGCATACCACAGCCAATCATAATTCAGACATTGAAATGGAGATAAAAAATGAGTGAGTACGAATTAAAGAAGGATGAAACAGAGTATGTAATAGATATTTCCTCATTAATTACTGAATTATGGAAGGGAATCAAGAGCTTCGGATGGATTGTACTTGTATTGGCAGTAATATCGGCAGGTATCGGCTGCTTATTATCATACCGTAGCTTCAGTCCCTATTATACTGCAGCCACCACTTTTACAGTTAATTTGAAGGAAGCTTCCGATGGAAGCATTTATGAGGATAATTTACGGGCATCACAGATGTCAAAAACCTTTCCCTATATCATAGACAGCGGTGTATTAAAAAATAGAATCGCTGATGATCTGGGGCTCCCTGAAATTACTGAGATGATTACCGCAGAAAATGTCGAGAATACCAATCTTTTCACGATCAAGGTAACCTCCTATGATGCGGAACAAGCATATCATGTCCTGCAATCCGTTGTGAAAAACTATCCTGAAATTGCGGAAACCGTTGTAGGAGGTACAGAGATGGATGTCCTGGATGAAACAGGAATTCCTGAAAAGCCTACAAATTCCTTGGATTTTGGTGAAAGTACAATGACAGGAGCATTATCAGGCGCAGGAGTCGGTTTTCTTATTATTCTGATTTATGCATTGACCAGAAATACGATTCACAAGATAGAAGATCTGGAGAAAATATCCAACATTAAGCATCTGGGTAGCCTACCGGTTGTTGTTTTTAAAAAAAGAGGCAGGAAGCAGGACAGAATCATCGATATCAGGAATGATAAGCTGCCATATTCCTACCGGGAAGAAATGATTAAGATCAGGTCCAGAGTGGAAAAAGCAGCAAGTGCAAAAGCAATAAAAGCCATAATTGCTACCAGTGCAGTTCCGGGAGAGGGGAAAAGTACCTTTGCCTTTAATTTAGCATTATCTCTCGCAGAGGAGAATAAAAAGGTGGTACTGGTGGATTGCGACTTCCGCCGTCCAACCTTACGAAACCTGCTTCCGGTTCCTGAAGACTCCAAGGGCATTGAGGAGCTGCTAAATGGAGATGCGACACAGGAGGAAGCAGTTCGTTATTATGGTACCTTGGGATTTCACGCGCTAGTCTGTAATCGGCCGATGAAAAACTCTTCTGAAATCATTGATACGGCAAATATGCATAAAATTTTGGAAGGGCTAAAGGAGTGGGCAGATTATATCATTTTGGATACTGCACCCTCCGCAATTCTTTCCGATACCTGTGATCTGGCTAAACTGGCTGACGGAATAATTTTTATCGTGAAACAAAACTATTCTAAGGCAGATCATGTACTTGAAGGGCTGGAGCATTTATCCGAGGGCAGCGATGCAGAGATGCTCGGGTGTGTATTGAATTGTGTCAAAACCGGATTGAATGGATACGGGTACGGTTATGGTTATGGTCACGGGTATTACCACGGCAAATACGGCAGCTACGGTTACGGAAATCGCCATAGGCGTACCAAGAAAGGCGGTGAACTGATCACCAATGAGGAGTAAAGAAACAAAAAAGTCTACAGACAGTACCATATATTTTGATGATACGGCTGCCTTACAGCGGGACCATCTGCTGCGGAAGAAGAGAAAAGGAATGGTTCTCCTATTGCTGCTGTTGGCTTCCGTACTTTTGGCAGCCGCCTTCTTTGCGATACATAGCTATATCCATAAAATGAATATACGACCGGCTTCCTCAGACATGGGGCTGCGGCTCGAGGAGTCTTCGGGTCAACAGTGGGACGATAGATCAGAGGCCGAGGCGACTGCTGAAGACGCGGAAATAAATTCCGAGAAGGAAGAAAACAATCTGCCGGATTCCTCCCAGGATCAAATCGATGACATGGAAGAGGAGATCCGCACGAATATGGAAAAGGACAGTAAGTCCATTGTGTATGATAAAAATGTTTTTAATATCCTTCTGATCGGAAGCGATTCGAGAAAATCCGGCGGTTCCGGGCGTTCAGATACCATGTTACTGGTTTCAATCAATAAGAAGAATAAAAAAATTGTCGTAACCTCTCTACTCAGGGATATTTACCTGCAGATTCCCGGGAAAAGCAACAATCGACTGAACGCAGCCTATGCCTTCGGCGGTGCGGATTTACTGCTTTCTACTATAGAACAGAATTTCAAGGTTCCGGTGGAGCGGTATGCTTCCATTGATTTTTATGCATTTATTGATATTGTGGATGCTGTCGGAGGAATCACACTGGATGTTGGTGAGAAGGATGTGCCGGTAATAAATAAGTTTATCACTGAGATAAACAAGTTGACCGGGCAAGAGGAGAAGATGGATCATCTTACCGTACCGGGTACCTTGCTGCTGAACGGAAAACAGGCGTTGGGATATGTTCGAAACCGCAATGTCGGAAATGCAGACTTTGACAGAACGGCCAGACAAAGAAAAGCGCTGGAACAGATAGTCGATAAGGTAAAGAAACTTAATCTGCTTGAAATGAAAGAACTGCTGGATGTCATACTACCGCAGGTCACGACGAATCTCTCGGAAGGTGAGATTTTTTCTCTTATATTAGCACTACCGTCCTACATGAGCTATGACACTCAGCAATGGTCCATTCCGGAAGCAAATTCGTACACAGCATTGAGAATTCGCGGGATGGCTGTACTGGGGATTGATTTTGATGAAAATGTGGATGCTCTTCATAAAAAATTGTATCAGGACAATTCTTCCCCTTGATTAATTCCGGGATCATACTTATAATGAAAAGAAAACTGAAGACCGGAGGGTATCATATGTTTAAAGTAATTCAGACCGATAAGGCTCCTGCTGCGATCGGACCTTATTCCCAGGCTTTAATCAGCGGTAATATGCTTTTTGCATCAGGACAGATTCCGCTGAATCCGGAAAACGGACAATTGGTGGAAGGGGATATCAAGGCACAGGCCACCCAGGTGATGAAGAATATCTCTGCAATCCTCGAGGCAGCAGGTGCAACCTTTGAGAACGTAATCAAGACAACCTGCTTTTTAAAAGACATGGATGATTTTGCAGCTTTTAATGAGGTATATGCTCAGTATTTTACCGGAAAGCCGGCAAGATCCTGCGTGGCAGCCGCGAAGCTTCCCAAAAATGTTGCCTGTGAGGTTGAAATCATTGCAATCCTTTAGGGAAAAATATTTTAAATAAGTGATTGACATTATAAATTCTGTAAGATATAGTATTACAAAAGCAGCGAGGCATCCTCGCTGCTTTTTGCATTTGTACAAATGAGATAGGAGGGGCATGCTATGTTGGGACGATTAACAGGACAAAGAGAAAAGGAATTGGAGCGAATGCGGAAAGAGGGGCAGAGTATTATCAAAAATACCCGTCAGTTGGTGGGAGGTAATCTTGATATTACTCTGGATTTGGAATCCTATACGGTGCTTGAGGAGCTGGCGAAGGATATCAGCCAGATTGGGATGAACTTCCGCAGCTATATTGAAGAGATTACTCATGTGCTATCCCACCTGTCTGCAGGAGATATGGCAGTTAGCTTTACAAAGGAGGTGGAATACCAGGGAGATTTTCTTCCGATCAGAAATGCACTCCATAAGATCAGACATTCTTTGAATACCTCCTTTGAAGAGATCCGCCTGCTGACAGGGGAGATTGACCGCCTTAGCTCTGAGGTAGACCGTGCTTCCGCACAGATCGCAGACAACACCTCCGCACAGGCTGTACTTTTAAACGACTTAACCGGAACTTTATACCGTATCACCGGGCAGACTGCCACCAATGCGGCAAATGCAGAGGCAGTTTCGGAAAATATGGAATATATGAAGAAGGAGACAAGGACCGGAAGACATTTTATGGATGAGATGCTGCTTTCGATCCAAGGCGTTTCCGAGGCATCCAGGGATATCTCGAATGTAATGGATATCATTAACGGTCTCGCAGGGCAGACCAAACTGCTGGCCTTGAATGCTTCCATAGAGGCAGCCAGGGCCGGTGAATCCGGCGCGGGCTTCTCCGTCGTGGCTGGAGAGATCGGTAATCTGGCACAGAAAAGCGCGGAGGCGGTGAAAAAGACGGCACAGCTGATCGATAACAGTATCCGCACGGCTGCGGTCAGTACCGAAATAGCCCAGAAGACAGCAGAAAGCTTTTCTGTCATTGAAAGTTCCATAGACCGGGTAAGTGGCTTGTGTGCTGATATTGCAGCAGCCTCAAAAGAACAGGCAGAAAGCTTGCAAAGCACTTCTGTAATTGTTGCGGATCTCTCCGGCGGAGTTCAGCATAATGCTGCTTTTACTCAGGAAAACAGTGCGGTAGCAGCCAATATGGCTGAGGTATCAGCAAAACTGAAGAAGTTGATGGCACGATTCCGACTACGCGGTATGCAAGGGGAGAACAGCACACGGAAAATGAAGGAACAGGATATCCTTGGCCTGCTTTCGAAACTTCAACTGGAAGAATTGCCCATGCAGTTAAGTCATATTTCAGGAGAAAAGGCTATTGATGAGCTGTTGATGAGAGCAATCAAGGATCTCAGTGATGTAGAATGCCTTTATGTCATAGATAGGCAGGGCTATCAAGTGAGCCATACGATTCTGAATGATACGTTGCTGCTTAACCAGGAAGAAGATTTTAAGCCGGCAATGCCCGGGGATTACCACGGCAGTAAGAAATATTACAGGAAAGCCAGAAACCAGGCAGGACAATGGTATGCTTCCGATGAATATATTTCTGCCGCTACCGGCGGGCTCTGCAGAACCTTTTCCATCTGCTATTCGGGTGAGGCTTCCCTGGAATATGTCCTCTGTATCGATATGATCAGTCGGATATAACGGAAATAATTTACTGTAAAGCAATATAGATATTGATGGATGCATTCTCCATATCACTGTTCAAATACTCTTCAAAGTCTGCTGCGCAGCTTCTCTTTTAATCCATCTGCCATATTTCGTTCCAGGCCTCCGCGACAGCGGATACAGCATTACCACAAATTGCGAACTTGGCGTACTTCCCTGCAGGAATGATTTTAGTGACCAATTCCGGATTTTCGGCTTTGGTTACTTCATTTCCTACAGTGACACAGTATAAATCATCCGTGTAATCGGAATATAGACCGAGGATCGCTGTTCCCGGTCATTGCACTGAGCCCGACAATTGTTTTCTCTTCCGGTAATACAATCTCATAATTCATATGAAATCCCCCTTTGAATTGATAAAAATAGAATAGCAGGGATAACCTGACAACTGCATGTCATAATAGCAGTAAATTAAGTTTAAGTTAACGGTTAACGAAAATCTTGCTAATAAAGCTGCGAAACAGACTAAATTAATTGAAAATAATAGGTTATTTGTTATAATGGATTTAGTCTTAACTTTACCTGTGAAAGGATATTGATATGGGAAAGAATATTACAATGAAGGATGTTGCCGACCGGCTGGGAGTCAGTACAGTGACCGTATCCAAAGCATTGTCTGATAAAGAAGGAGTCAGTGAAGCGCTGCGAGAAACCATCAAGCAAAAAGCCCTGGAGATGGGATATCGTTATAACTGTGTCGGAAAAAGCATGAAGGAAGGAAAAAATTATAATATCGGCATACTGATTGCGGAACAATTCATGCATGAAAATGCATTCTATTCCAAGATGTATCAGACGATGCTGAAGGAACTGCTGCTGCATGATTACTTCGGGATTATGGAAGTGATATCCGAAGAATCGGAGGCGGAGGGAAAGCTGCCGCAGCTGCTGCAGAACAATAAGGTGGACGGGATTATCTTCCTGGGGCAGATGAGCAGAGGCTATATCAGGAAAATTGCAGCTTCCGATATTCCTTTTGTTTTCCTGGACTTTACCGATGATCACTTTAAGGCGGATACAATCGTAAGTGACAGCTTTCATGGAGCGTATGAGATTACCTGCCATTTGATTGATCAGGGGCATAAAAGGATTGGTTTTATCGGTAATATCAATGCAACCACCAGCATTATGGACCGATATGTAGGTTATTATAAAGCACTTTTGGAGAATAAGCTGGAGCTGCACAGAGAATGGATCATTGATGACAGGGATGACCGCGGTAAATTCTGCCCGATCCTATTGCCAAAGGAAATGCCCACGGCTTTTGTCTGCAATTGCGATGAGGTGGCGTATGCCTTCATCGTACAGCTGAAGAAAGCCGGTTACCGTGTTCCGGAGGAGATTTCTGTGGTCGGATATGACAATTATATTTATGCAACCTTAAGTGATCCTGCAATCACGACAGTGGAGGTTAACATAGAAGCTATGTCCGAGGCAGCGGTCAGCTCTATCTTAAAGACAATTCAAAATCCCGACAGAGATTATGGGAGAAAGGTCATCAGCGGCAGGATTGTTTACCGCGATTCTGTGAAAGCAATTGTACCATAATCCAATTGACAAAAGTTAATAACTTAATTAAAATAAAAATTAAGGTTAACGATAACTTAATAAAATACAAACTATAGATTTCGATCTGGAAAGTGAGTTAATCGAGAATGAAGAACATATTATTATTGGAACCTGTATTTAAGACCATGATCTGGGGAGGGGATAAGCTGGCGAAGGAGTTCGGCTATTCAATTCCCAGTGATACCACGGGAGAATGCTGGGCAATCAGTGCTCATA
>JAEZLY010000294.1 GCA_023414985.1 Bacillota bacterium
ATTTTCTGAAACAATTCTTCCTTTTCACTATTTTTTAATAATGGCAGTTTAGATGTATTTACTCCGCATATCTCAACCTTATAAAGAGCCATAACGAAACCTCCGAATCATTCATATATTTCTAAAAAAATGATTCACTTTTTGGCTCCTGTTTATACGATTGTCAGCCATGAAATTATTTCCAGCCGATGAATTATTCGAATCTAATCATTTCCTTTTTCAGTCTTTTTATGATCTTTTTCTCCAATCTGGAAATATAGGATTGGGAGATGCCTAAAAGATCCGCTACCTCCTTCTGAGTTCGTTCCGCACCATCATCCGTATTCAATCCAAAGCGAAGATCCACGATAATTCTTTCCCTGTCTGAGAGCTTAGAGAGCGCTTTCCTAAGAAGTTTACGATCCACTTCTTCCTCGATATTCCGGTAAATCACATCCTCCTCCGTTCCGAGGATATCGGACAGTAATAGTTCATTTCCATCCCAATCGACGTTCAGAGGTTCATCTATGGAAACCTCCAGCTTTGTCTTATTATTCCGTCTCAAATACATCAGGATTTCATTTTCTATACAGCGAGAAGCATAGGTGGCCAATTTGATATTCTTATCCGGATTAAAGGTATTGATTGCTTTAATCAGTCCGATGGTACCGATGGAGATCAGATCCTCCACGCCTACTCCTGTATTGTCAAACTTTTTAGCTATGTATACCACAAGCCTGAGATTATGCTCCACCAGAAGGGATTTCATCTCTCCGTCGCGTTCCCCTCCAAGTTCAGCGATTACCTCAGCTTCTCTTGCCGGATCAAGCGGCGGAGGAAGCACTTCGGCACCACCGATATAATGGATTTCACCCTGATGTCCAAATATGATAGTTTTTATGTCCGGGATCAACCGAAACTGAAACTTATTCTGTATTGATAACTTTAAAAGCATATTAAACCTCCCACTATTTTCCCTCTAATAGTTCCTTATGTAAAATAACCTGATATTCTCCGCCGGAGGATAGTGTATGATTACATATTGCTGCAGTAACCCGTTCCTGACAGCAGATCTCCTCTCCCATCTTTATCCGTATCGAATCCAATACTATCCCGGGCATAATTCCCTGCTCCTTCCCGATCGACCGATATGGAATCAGATGAAATCGAAGGAGAAAATGATCTAGCAGCTCTGAGCTTGCTGCTGCTTCACTCTGCAAATTCTGATATTCGGTAATAGAAAGGATCGATCTGCATTCCGAAGGAATGATCCGTTCCATTACGCGGTTTTCCACAATGATGACAGGACTATGGCTGATCGGATCATACAGACAATTTCCTGTGTCAAACAGTCCCTTTGCTTTGGTACTCTGCTCTCCGCAAATCATTTCTATTTCAAAAATCTCCTTCTTATTTCCCAGATACCTCTTTCTCAACCATACCAGTAAATATGCTACCGGAACGATGCACAATATGGCAACTATCACAGTCCACATCGGCAGATTACTGAAAACCACGGAATAATCCAGCTGTATCAGAATAAGACGCAGCTCGGTATGATAATAAACAGAATTCAGAAAACCCCCGGCAAAGCAGGTAATCAGGAAAAAGCTGATGCTATATCTGATCAGTTCTTTCCAATTCATCTTTCCGATGGCGGCCCGAACCATCCATACCAAGGATGCCGGTTTAATCAGGAAGCCGAGAACCCGCAAAAGTACAGTGACCGCAGTTCCATCCAGGCTTGAATTAATCCAGGGAAGTAGATTTATGACAGCCGCTGTCGCTCCGCCGATTGCAGACGCTGATAACAGCCTCATAATACTGCATTTTTTGCGGATGATTATTTTTAACAGGAGAAGCAGCATGAAATCCACAATTAGATTAAGGACGAATACAACATCAGGATAAATCTCAAGATACAAGCTTCACCTCCAACAATAACAATATCATATAAGCATTCGACACTTCCGATTATAACTTGTTTAGCTTCCAAAATATGTCAGTTCTTGGATTGAAAACCCTTGTTTTCATTTACATTTATTTACATTGTCATCCTCTATCTACCCGGAAAACGCAAAAAAAGCTGTCAGCTTATTTCTTGTGAAATAAACTGACAGCCTTAATCTCTTATGTAAAATGTTTTTTCTATTTATTGTGGCGGTTCTTCTGTAAGAACTCAGGTATCTTGATACCGCTCGGATCCGTATTGGTATTGGCAGGGGCCTTTGCCGGCTGGCTTACCGGTCTCCTGTTCGGATCGGTCTGATAATTTGCCTGAGAGGAATGTACGGTAGCTGCAGCCGGATTATTATTGCTGTAGGAATTCGGTGCTGTGTACGTTCTGTTCATGTTATACTCAGGTTTAGCAGCGGTAGGATTCAATCCGCCTGCAGGACGTCTCAAGAAATCCGGGGTCTTAACCATTTCTTTGGATTTCCCGTCAAGCCCTGTGGCAATTACTGTAATGGTTGCCGTATCAGGATTGACATCATCAAACATGGCGCCAAAGATGATATTTGCAGAATCGCCGGCAAGTTCCTGAACCAGGGTAGCCGCTTCATTTGCTTCGATCAGGCTGATATCACCGGAAATATTAATAATCACATGGGATGCACCCTGAATGGTGGTCTCGAGCAGCGGGCTGGTAATCGCCTGCTTCACGGCATCGATACACTTATCATCCCCTGTTCCCAAACCGATACCGATATGAGCAACACCCTTGTCCTTCATTACTGTCTGAAC
>JAEZLY010000252.1 GCA_023414985.1 Bacillota bacterium
GGGATACCCTGGTTGCATTGGAATGTTTCATAATATTTGCTAAGGCTTCCTTTGTTACAGCTATGATGCAATGCTTCAGCCGGATTGACGGAGATGAGGTGAAGTCATATTCATACTGGACAGGACAGAAGGAAAAACCCTTCACCAGACCCTCCAGTACGGCATAGAGGTCAATGGACTCGTCGTACATATTATGAATGCTGCTGCGGATTTGATCCATTCCGTCAGACAAGGAGGTCTTAAGCTGGGACAATCCCACTTTCGTCGTCTCCTCTTTTGTGACAGTGAGCATTGCTCCGACTATAAGAAGTGCCCGGGAAAGCAGATGACCTATATTATCATGGATTTCCTTGGAGATACGATTCCTCTCGTTCAGCTTGGCAAGGTTAATCTCGTAATCCTGGTTCTGCAGAAGTGACTGGTTCTTTTCTTGAAGGAGTAGAGACATAGCGGCAGAGGTATCCCTCAGTTCATTATATTCGGCCTTCAGCCTGTACAGCTTATCCGTTTTCATTCTCTGCAGATAGGTAACCAGGTAAATAACTGCTGTAAAGGATAAGGTGATGGCGGAATATTCGTGCCGGTGATATACAAAGAGAAAAGGAAGTAACAGTATTACACCCTGATATTTTGTACGCAGCAGATCATACTGTAATAATGGCAGAAAGATAACAAAACCTGGAAAAATCAGGCACAGTAGGGCATAAATCAGATTGCCGGTAAGACGGATCCGGTAATCTTCAAAATAGACAAAAAGACTGCTGAGCAGTACGCTCAGGATAACAGGCACGATATAGTAGCTGCTGTTTGGCTGAAACAGATAGAGAGTAAAGCAGCAAAGGAAAATCAGAAGCTTATCGATGATTTCGTTCATAGGTGCTCCTATAGGAATATGGTAATTTATTCTTTCTGAGATTCAGTATTGCATGATATTCCTGTTATGTCAAGTTTGTACCTGGCGGTTTTGTGGATTGAAACACAGTATCAGGGGTGCTATAATGATTGAATGTAACGATGCTTTAAGGATAAGATATGTGATAAGAAAGGAAATAAAAGATGAGAATACTTGCAGAAGATACAATGGCATTAATTGTTGATTATCAGGAGAGATTACTCCCTGTTATAGATTGCGGCGACGAGCTTTTACAGCATACGCAGATATTGATGAAGGGACTGAAGGTGCTTGGAATTCCCATGCTCGTAACCCAGCAGTATACCAAGGGAATCGGTATGACGGTTCCTGAGCTTTCAGAGGTTCTGGGAGAAGAATTTTCCTATGATGATAAGGTAAGCTTCAGCTGTGCCGGGGATGAGACAATCCTAAGTAAGATTCAGTCGGCAGGAAAGAAGAATATCATTGTCTGCGGTATTGAAGCCCATATCTGTGTGCTTCAGACTGTCATTGATTTACTTGCGCTCGGCTATCATGTGATACTGGTAGAAGATTGTGTCGGCTCCCGTAAGGAGAGCGATCGTTTAGTCGGAATCAAGCGGGCACTGCTGGAGGGGGCTATTCCGACAACCTATGAATCAATCCTTTTTGAACTGACCGGAGTAGCAAAGACAGATAACTTTAAGGAAATATCAAGACTGATAAAATAGCCAGGACAAAAGTGAGGTGGCGCGCTTTATGTATATCATACCAAGACCGCAGAATTTGGAAGGTAAGGACGGTGTTTTTACCGTAGCCTATCAAGGACGTATCGTAATCGGAGCCTCCTGTGAAAGGGAGGTATTTCGCTATGCGAAGCTGTTAACAGAGGAAATTCGGGAAAGACTGGGTTATTTATTGCCGATTACCAGGGGAGAATTTGAACCCGGTTGTATCTATCTGGAACAGCGTGAATTACGAAAGGAAGAATATATTCTATCGATCAGAAAAGATGGGATAAGAATTGGAGGGGGAGACAGCGGGGCTATCCTCTATGGGGTACAGACTCTGCGGCAGTTGATTGCCGGAGAGGGTGCCTGCCTGCATTGCCTTGAGATCAGGGATTATCCGGAGATACCGAACCGTGGTTATTATATGGATGCGACGCGAGGAAGGATCCCTACCCTTGCTTTCTTAAAAACCTTTGCCGATAAACTGAGCTATTATAAGATCAACCAGCTGCAGCTCTATATAGAGCACAGTTTTCTGTTCAAGGAGCTGAGTGAGGTCTGGAGGGATGATACGCCGCTGACGGCAGAGGAAATCCTGGAGCTGGACGAATACTGCAGGGAGCTTCATATTGAGTTGGTTCCCTCGATGGCAAGCTTCGGACACCTTCATAAGCTGCTGACCACAAAAACCTATTCCCACCTCTGTGAGCTGGATAACGCGGAGGGACAGCCTTTTTCTTTTGAGGACAGGATGATACATCATACCATTGATCCGACGAATGAGGATAGTCTGAAGCTGATCAAGAGACTGATTGACGAATATGTACCATTATTCTCCTCTGATCAGTTCAACCTCTGCGCGGATGAGACCTTCGATCTTGGGAAAGGCAGGTCCAAGGCAGCAGTGGAAAGGACAGGCCTTGACAGTGTATATATCGGTTATGTGAAAAGCTTAAGTGAATATCTTCTTCAGAAGGGAAAACGTCCTATGTTCTGGGGAGATATTATATGCGGCTTCCCGGAGGCAATCAGTCAGCTTCCGAAGGAAATGATCTGTCTCAACTGGGGCTATGATCCCGATCAGTCGGAGGACTCTACCAGACAGCTACACCAGGCAGGGGCCGTTCAATATATCTGTCCGGGGGTATCCGGCTGGAACAGGTTCATTAACAGGACTGATTTCGCCTATGAAAATATTAAAAGGATGTGTACCTATGCCCATAAATACCACGCCTTAGGCGTCTTGAATACGGACTGGGGTGATTTCGGGCATGTCAATCATCCGGAATTCTCATTACCCGGTATGATTTATGGGGCAGCCTTCTCCTGGAATCGGGAGATACCGGATTATGACGAGCTGAACAGACAGATTTCTGCATTAGAATATGGAGATAGTACAGAAACCTTTGTAGAGGTAACCGCAGCCCTCGCTCAGGAAGACAGATTCGAATGGTATCATATTGTCCGTTATCTGGAGCTGTATAGCAAGCAGAGAAAGGAAGCAGAGAAGGAGAATTATCTCGCACAGCTTGATCTTTCAACTGTCAAGGAGGCTAATCTAAAGCTGCAGGCCAATATTCAAAAGCTGTACGAACTGCTTCCCCGGTTGGAGTTTACGAAAAGAAGACTTGTAAAGTCTTATCTTGTGGCTGCGGAGGGAATACAGCTTTTTAACAGCATCGGAGCCACCTTATCTGTAAAGCTTCTGCAATCCGTTAATGAGGCTACAGAACCGCCAAAGGAATTAGCTGTAAGATTGGAATGCTGGTTCTATCACTATAAGGAGCTTTGGAGAACTGTCAGTAAGGAATCGGAGCTTTACCGGCTACAGGACTTAATCTTAGGGTATGCTGACCTGCTAAGAAATATGGAATGATAATTATGAATTAAGGTTGGACGTGTTATGAACTGATTTATTTGGTCGGTTTATAACACGTCCTTTTTATCCGGAAATGACATTTGTCATTCATTTCGGTGACGCTGCTCACTGGAATTCCTGTCAGGGATTTATTATAGTATAATCAAACAAATGCCTAGGAGCTGGGAAGAGGCAGAGCCGGATGGAAAACCTCCGGTAAACCCTTTGTATTAAATATAATAGGAGGATTAGAAATGGTTGTAGAGGTTGAAGGATTAGTAAAACGCTATGATAAGCTGGTAGCACTGGATTATCTGGATCTGCAGGTTGAGGAGGGGGAAATCTTCGGCTTGCTCGGACCGAACGGCTCCGGCAAGACAACAGCAATTAACTGTTTGTTGTCTTTGCTGAAATATGATAAAGGAACCATCAGGATATTCGGTAAAACCATGACGCCCAATGCTTATGATATTAAGAAGGATATCGGAATTATCATGCAGAATGTGGCAGTATTCGATGAGCTGACGGTATATGAAAATATTTCTTATTTCTGCAGCTTATATATTGACGATAAAGAGGAAATCAAACGTCTGACGAAGGAAGCCATAGAGTTCGTCTCTCTGGAGGATTATAAGAGCTTTTATCCGAAAAAGCTGAGCGGTGGCTTACTTCGAAGATTAAATATCGCCTGCGGAATTGTACACAAGCCGAATCTGATTATTCTGGATGAACCTACCGTTGCAGTAGATCCTCAGAGTCGTAATAAGATCCTCGAGGGAATCAGGATGCTGAACAGGGATGGAGCGACGATCATCTATACCTCTCATTATATGGAGGAGGTAGAGCAGATTTGTTCCAATATCGCCATCATAGATAAGGGAAGAGTCATTGCTAAGGGAACCAAGGAAGAGCTGAAAGCCATGATATCCATCGGGGAGAAGATATCTATGGAGATCTTCCAGTTGGAGGAGGAGTCTCTGGATGAGTTAAGAAGGCTTCCGAATATCTACTCGGTGGAACATCGGGAGAACCTTCTGGAGATCAAATCCAAGAAGGGGAAGAATAATCTGGTGGCTGTTCTGGAATTTATGCAGAGGATGAACATCAGCTTCGGTAAGGTAATCACCGAGGTGCCGACATTGAATGATGTGTTCCTTGAAATAACAGGGAAAGAATTAAGAGACTAGAGGAGGGAATTTTGATGAGCTTTCAATTATATCTGACCAGGCTAAAATGCCTGTTCCGCAATAAGGAGTCCATGTTCTGGTGCTACATGTTCCCGATTCTTCTCGCCACCTGCTTCTTCTTTGCCTTTAATAATCTGTGGAAGATGGAAGATTTTATATCAGTTCCGATCGCCTATGATAACAGCGGTGATTCGGAGGACGCCCTGGGGCAGGTACTGGATGTGGCAAAGACCTCCGAGGGAACCCATATGTTTGAAGTAACTCGCTGTACCGAAGCGAAAGCACAGGAACTGCTGGAGGAAGGTAAAGTCGATGCTTATATTGTCGGAAGTACCGATCCGAAGCTCTTCATAAAAGAGAATGGCCTTCAGGCGACAATTATAAAAGGCTTTCTGGATAATTATAAACAAATCTCTTCCTCCATTCATACGATCCTGAACCAAAATCCCAATGCTTTGAATGAGGGTCTCCTGGAGGATGTCATGAATTATGACAGCTTCCTTACTACCGAAAAAAACGATAAAAAGCCTGCACAGCTGCTGATCTATTTCTATGCATTATTAGCTTTCACCTGTCTGTATTCCGCCAACTGGGGGCTGGATGAGGTGGTCAACATTCAGGCAAATTTATCGAATCGGGGAGCCAGGGTAAGTGTATCTCCTGTTAATAAGATGAAGCTGTTACTATGCAATATGGCAGCAGCGCTGACTGCGCACGCCGGAAGTTTGATTCTGTTGTTCCTTTATATGTACTTTATCATCAAGATTGATTTCGGCAGTCATTTCTTTTACCTCTTCCTGGTCTGTGTGGCCGGTTCACTGGCAGGTCTGGCTCTGGGATCCTTTGTGGGAGTATGTGTCAATAAAAAAGCGGAGACCAAGGAAGCAATTCTTACGGTATGTATGCTGGGCGGAGCTTTCCTTTCCGGTATGATGATGCCCGATATGAAGTATCTTGTTCAAAGCTATCTTCCTATGCTGAGCTATATTAACCCGGTTAATCTGGTCACCGATGCGATGTACAGTCTGTATTACTATGATACCTATGAGCGTTTCTTTACCAATGTGGCACTTTTGGTTGCCTTTTCCGTCATACTCGGTGCCTTTTCGATCCTGAAAATTAGGAGGAGCAACTATGCAAGCATTTAAAGCTTATTTTAAAATATTAAAGAAGAATATCAGTTCCGTCCTGATTTATGCAGTACTGTTTGTTATCCTTACTGTCCTGTATTCAAGCAGGATCGGAGGGGACGATAATCTCTTTGTGGCCGATCAAGTACCGGCTGTTATCATCAATGAGGATGAGGATAGTAACCTGATCCGGGGGCTTACGGAGTATTTGGAACAGTATGTGACTTATGTGAAGCTTAAGAAGGGAGATTCCCTTCAGGATGCTCTTTATTACGGAGAAGTTGCTTATATCTTAACCATACCAAAGGGGTTCACGGAAGAATTCCTGCAAGACGGGAAAGGAAAGCTGACAAAACTGACTGCGCCTGAATCGGTTGATGCCGTTACGGTTGATAATGCTGTAGATAATTATTTTCATATGGCGAAAATCTATCACTCCTATCTTTCCGGATTGGACGAAGAACAGCTGAACTCCCTGGTTCAGACAAGTCTCAAACAGAGTACGGAGGTACAACTGACTGATAAGGTTATGGATTCTGTCAGTGCCTCCAACAATTTCAATAAAACTTATTTTAACTATCTTGGATATATCATTACTGCTGCCTTTATTATGTGCGTCAGTATTATCATGTTTTCTTTCAATAATATTGATATCCGAAGAAGGCATACAGCAGCACCCATTACGAACCGAAGGCTGAACCTGCAGCTGATCTTTGCCAACTTTCTTTATGTTCTAATGTTTATGATACTCTTTATCCTGACCGGTTTACTATTGAACAGGAATAGGATGATTAATATTAATACGATGCTGTATTGGCTGAATGCCATGGTTTTTGCCATTGTTGCACTAAGCATCAGTTATCTGGTCGGCAGCAGTGTCAGCAGCAAAAAAGCGATTGCAGCCCTCTCCACTGCCTTATCCTTGGGACTGGCGTTTTTGAGCGGCATGTTCGTACCCCAGGAGCTCTTAGGAGCTTCGGTATTGAGAGTGGCCAGCTTCACGCCCTCCTACTGGTTTGTTAAGGCGAATAATATGATTGAGAATATTTCAACCGTCAATTGGAATACCTTCTCCGGTATTGCAGGGGCCATGCTGATCCAGCTCGGATTCGCAGCGGCCATCCTGTCAATCACGTTAGTAATCACGAAGAGAAAGAGACAACAAGCAAGCTAAACCGAATAGAATAATGGTACTCATAAAATCATTCCGGGAAAGAAAAAGAGCCGGCATCCCTTATCCATTGAAGGGAATGCCGGTTCTTTCTTTATGTTTAATAATTGATACCGTCGGGTAAATAGACTTTTATGTAAGGATAGCGGTCGGAATAGCTGGCGAGATATTCATAGCTGTAGGAGATGGTATCGATGACCTGCCGGAATTCGTCCGTATCCATGATGATTCTTGGTACCAAAGGAGTACCGAAGGAGTTGGTCAGGCTGATATCCTCAGGAAAATCACACTGGATATTTCCTCCGTCTATAATTACATGTCGTCTGATGTTGCCAATCGGGATGGCATTGGGAGCGTACAATTCGATGGAGATGGTACCGTTTTTAATCTGAATATCCCCGAAGCCGGTATGATCTCCGATCCCTGCGATATCCGAGCCCTCTCCGCTGATTGTAATATCTCCTTTAAGGATTTCGACATTTACCTTTCCGCCAAGGGCCCCGATTCCGGAGCCGTAAAAACCGCTGAAGCGGATGTTAATTACTCCGTTCTGTATTACAAGTTTTCCTTCGCTGTCCTCCATGGAGCCAATTGCAACGACTTGCTTTCCGCTGCATTTGATTACCAGATTACCGGAGGAGATAAGATCAACCATTCCGCGGAGGCTTCCGATGCCTACGGCTTTGGTACCTTCCGTGAGGAGCTTAAGCTTACCGTTCTCAATCTTTATCTTGGCATTTCCTGCGATACTGCCGACTCCGACCGTATTAAAGCCTGAGGTTTCGATATAAATACTGCCGGATATGATATGAATTAAGGAATTGTAAGGATTCTGACCTCCACCGATTCCAACGGACATATTACCGCTGCTGATAACCTTAATGATTCCGGTTGTTGCCAGGGTAATATTGCCATAAGCCTGAAGTGCGGTACCACCGATCCCGACTCTGTTGGAACGTTCTGCCTGTATGATGAGATTGCCGTCACCGATAATCTCCAAGGAGGAGGTTTCAGGAACCCTGATTCCGTCGTAGGAGATGTAATTATCGCCAACCAGGCGTATCGTTACAGAACAATTCTTACCGATCAGAATCGTGGGCTTTTCATTCCCGCGCAGATTCACCTGTTCAAGTGTAAGCGTACAGCTCCGGTGATCGGGAATGATCACACAGAGATTGGCTACCATACCCTGATTGCCCTGCAGCGTCAATTCCCTTTCCTGCACTAGAATATCGGAATACATATCGAGGGTCAGCGCTACAGGTGACAGGAGCTTATCTCCCTGAGTCTCATACAGCTTTTTAACCGTACTGTTACCGAAATTTTTATTATTGACCTCCTGAATCTGCTCACGCAGATGCTCCGGCAGTTGCAGAAGCAATTCTGCGCTCGGGCGTGCAGGATAAAAGCCTTGGATATAGTCCACACCAAGGCTGATGACATATTCAAATTCCTCCGAGGTTTCTATTCCCTCTGCGATTACCTTAATGTGATTTTGTACTGCAAAATTAATCAGGCTCGTAACAAGGTGCTGTTTTTTTGAATCTAAGTGTATGTAACGCAGGATGGAGCCATCTATCTTGATATAATTCGGATTGGAGTTGAGAAGATTGGATTCGTTAGAATAGCCTGTTCCGTAATCATCCAGGGCAAGCTGGCAATTAGATTGCCGCAATCTGGAATTGATTAGTTGAAATCCCTCTTCTGTCAGCATGGTGGATTCTGTGATTTCAATTACTACGTTAGGGAACAGAGTAGAATAAGTCTGGTAAAGAGCATCAAAATCTTCATCGGTCAGCTGATGGCTGGAAATGCTGTTAATGAAAAGCTTTCTGGAGCCAAACTCCTCACTATGCTCCTTCATCATTCGCAGTGTATTGGCGAAGGTATATTTCTCGATCTCATAGAGGCAGCCTTCTCTGGTAGCAAGCTCGAGGATTTCCAAGGCATCCAGACCTATCGTCTCGGGATCGGTCCGCATGAGTGCTTCATATGCAAATATCTCTCCTGTCCTTGCATCGATAATCGGCTGGAAATGATAAAAGAATTGATTGTTGTCGATTAATTGCCGGAAGCGTTTCAGTTTATCGGGAGAAGCAGGATTATTTTCTTTTAGAAACAGGGCTTCTGCCTGAGAGATGAGATTCCGGTTCTTCTTGGCCAGAACGACGGTATAGGTGAGACACAGGACAGCGATCGTAATCAGAATATAAGAAAAAGGCTTTGAATACTCCGATTGAATCATAGAAGTGACAAATGCCAGAATGGTAAATATTAAATCAAGGTAAAAAAAAGTAAGAATAATCTTAACCCTCTTATGAAACGTCTCAAAATCCTTTGTTGTTTTCTGCATAATACACCAATGCCTTTCGCTAGTATTCGACTTTCTCTATTGGTAAATTATTCCTCACTATTTTGGGTTATCTGACAAATATCTCTAGCATAATTTTAATTAGAAGATAGAATTATGTCAATCGCTGAAATAGATAAACGAACGTCAAAATACTACAAGACTGTTGGAATTGTGTCAGAAAATTTGATAAATAGACATAATAGGGTATTATATAATTCTGTTTTACATATACTAAAAAAGCGAACAAATGTTTGAAGCTTCATTGACTTTTTGAAATACTTTTGATAAAATAAAAACAGAACAAATGTTTGACAGGGGTGAAGCTATGATAATCCAGGAAAATATGTCAATCCAGAAAAAACTTGAGGTTCTGTCGGATGCAGCAAAGTATGATGTGGCTTGCACCTCCAGCGGTGTAGATCGCCAGGGAAACAAAAATTCCATGGGCAATAGTCTGGCCTGCGGAATATGCCACAGCTTTTCCAATGACGGCAGATGTATTTCACTGCTTAAGGTGCTTTATACCAACGAATGTATCTTTGATTGTAAATACTGTATCAACAGGGCGTCGAATGATATAGCGCGGGCATCCTTTACCCCGCAGGAGATTGCAGAGCTTACAATGGAATTCTACCGTAGGAATTATATTGAAGGATTATTTTTAAGTTCAGGGATTCTGGTCAGTCCCAACTATACGATGGAGCTTATTCTGGAAGCGTTGAGGCTTCTGAGGGAGGTCCATCATTTTAACGGATATATTCACTGTAAAGCGATCCCCGGAGCCGATCCCCATCTGATCGAGATGCTTGGCTGGTATACTGACCGAATGAGTGTCAATCTGGAATTACCGACTGCTGAGAGTCTGAAGGATCTTGCACCGCATAAAAGCAGGAAGAACATTTTGAAACCTATCAGGCAGATTCAGCTGGGAAGAAAGAATAACAGGGAGTTCCTTGGTCTTCCGGATTTTCAGGCACAGTCGAAGCATAGGATATCAGCACATGAGGATCATGAATTACGAGAAATCATCACCACCGGAGGCAGTAGTGTTCCTGCTTTGATTAAGCCGGCAGGGAGAAAGCAGTTTGTTCCCGCGGGACAGAGCACGCAGATGATCATCGGAGCCACTCAGGAGAATGATTATCAGATCATGTCGGTAGCGGAGGCACTGTATGATAATTTTGATTTAAAAAGAGTGTTCTATTCTGCGTTTATGAATGTTAACCAGGACAGCAGACTGCCTTCTACGGAGAGCGGGCCGCCGCTGCTTCGGGAGCATCGGTTGTATCAGGCAGATTGGCTTCTTCGTTTCTACGGATTTCAGACAAAGGAATTACTGGATGAACTGCATCCGAATTTTAATATCCTACTGGATCCTAAGTGTGATTGGGCGCTTCGACATCTGGAACTGTTCCCGGT
>JAEZLY010000006.1 GCA_023414985.1 Bacillota bacterium
CCGGCAGCCTTTTATGCCCATCAGGCTTCCAGAAGTAATTACTATGAAATCGGATTGGAGCTGGCTCAGAGCGGTTTTGATTATTTTGCCGGAGGAGCTTTGATCAGCCCAACCGGTGCGAAAAAGGACAAAAAGGATTTGTATCAGATTGCTCAGGAGGCCGGTTATAAGATCGTCAATACCCAGAGTGATGCCGATCAACTCACCGCTAAGGATGGCAAAGCAATCGTAATTGCCGAGACACTGGCAGATTCGGACTCCATGTCCTATGCGCTGGATGCTGAACCCGGAGAATGGCAGCTTGCAGATTATGTCTCCAAGGGAATTGAGGTTCTGAATAATAAGAAAGGGTTCTTCATGATGGTGGAAGGCGGTAAGATTGACTGGGCAGGTCATGCCAATGATGCTGCGTCTGTCATCCAGGATACCATCGCCTTTAGTAAATCGGTAGAAGAAGCTGTCAAATTCTATCATAAGCACCCGAAGGAGACCTTAATCCTGGTTACCGGTGATCATGAGTCCGGGGGACTTACCATCGGTTATGCCGGTACAGATTATAGTACCTATCTTTCCAACCTGTCTAATCAGAAGCTTTCCTATACAAAGTTTGATACGGATTATGTAACCGGATATAAGAAGAATAAGACAGACTTTACCGCCGTACTGAAGGATATTGAGCGTAATTTCGGACTGGTTCCTGATGTTAATAAAACCGGTTCCACACCAACCAGCTTGATCTTAACCGAAAGTGAGTATCTTCAGTTGCAGGAAGCTTATACACTGACATTGAAGGAAAAGAAGGAATTGAGTAAGGATGACTATATCAAGTATGGAACCTATGAACCGCTTACCGTCACCATTACAAGAATTCTTGCACATAAATCCGGATTGGACTTCTCTTCCTTCTCCCACACCGGATTACCGGAAGCAGTCTTTGCGATTGGCAACGGTTCCGATACCTTTAAAGGGTATTACGATAATACCGAGATTTATGATAGGCTCGCCACTTTGACCAATGTGAAGTAAAGTTAACTTATTATGCTCATATCATCTTTGATGATATCGGGGAGGGAGCAATAAGGAACCATTATTAACTGTATTTGATACAGAAAGAGAGAGGACTAACATTTCCATAATGTTAGCCCTCTCTCTTACTATTATGATTACTTCTTTACAAAGTCTTCTGTCTTATTTACTGCTCTTTCAGAACTCTCTTTAAGAATTCCTTCGTTCTCTCCTGGGTCGGGTTATTGAAGATCTGCTCCGGTGTACCTTCCTCAGCAATGACACCCTTATCCATGAATACGACACGATTGGCTACTTCCTTCGCAAAGCCCATCTCATGGGTAACGACAAGCATCGTCAGACCGCTCTTCGCCAGTTCCTTCATGACCGCCAGTACCTCTCCAACCATTTCCGGGTCAAGCGCAGAGGTCGGCTCATCGAATAAGAGGACATCCGGTTCCATGGACAATGCTCTTGCAATGGCAACTCTCTGCTTCTGACCGCCGGAAAGTTGCTTCGGTTTTGCATTGACATACTGATCCATACCTACAACCGCAAGATATTTTTTCGCGATAGTCTCCGCTTCTTCCTTCGAACGCTTCAGCACTTTGATCTGTCCTACCGTACAGTTACTGAGCACATTATGGTTGTTGAACAGGTTGAACTGCTGGAATACCATACCGAGCTTGGTACGGTATGCGTACACATCATGCTTATCCTCCAGAATATTCTCACCGTTATAGATGATGGCACCGTCACTGGGCTTCTCCAGCAGGTTGATACAACGCAGAAGGGTTGATTTACCGGAACCGGAAGCACCGATGATACATACCACCTCACCCTTATCTACAGAGAAATCTATATCCTTTAATATCTCATTCTGACCAAAGGATTTCTTCAAATGTTGAACATCTATTACTCTTTCCATGTTATCCTCCATTTCCTAACCGCGAAGCTTCTTCACATGATCTTCGGGACGTTCCACCTGCATCTGGTTACCGGGAATAACCACGAAATTCTCGGGTCCTTCCATCTTACGCTCGATCAAACGAAGAATTCTTGTCACAGTAAGTGTCATGATCAGGTACATGATACAAGCTACAGTGAAGGTCTCAAAGTATCTGAAATTATTACCGGCTACGGATTTCGCCTGGAAGAATAATTCCGATACGGAGATAACGTTCAGTACGGAGGTATCCTTGATATTAATAACGAACTCATTGCCGATGGCAGGTAAAATATTGCGAAGTACCTGAGGTAATACGACATTCAGCATGGTCTTAATGTGGTTCATACCGATTGCATGAGCCGCTTCGAACTGTCCCTTATCGATGGAGATGATACCGCCGCGGACAATCTCTGCCGTGTAAGCACCGGTGTTGATAGAGACGATGAAGATTGCGGCTGCCGTACGATCCATATCTATTCCGAGCGCCATCGCTGAACCGTAATAGATAACCATCGCCTGTACGATCATGGGCGTTCCGCGGAAGAATTCCACATAAGCCGTCAGGATAGCATTGACAATATTTAATAATACTCTTTTAAATCCCTTATCCGGCATAGGTATTGTACGGATCGTACCAATTTATAAGCCGATACAGGAACCGAGGATAGTACCTATGATAGAGATGAATAAGGTTACCCCTGCTCCGCGAAGGAACATAGGCCAATTTTCAGTAACGATTTGAACAAACCAATCCCAAGACATATTACACCAAGCCTTTCTTTATATAAAGTGTCAGTTTGCTGACACTTTCGATGCCTGCTTTGCAGGCATTGACTGACAGCGGATTACGAAGTAATAATTTCATTTCCGCGAAGTGCGCATCCTACGGAGTATTTTATGTAATAGGACGCTATTCCCTATTACATAAAAAATATAGAGACTGCCCAAAGGATTCTCAGATTTGGACAGCCTCTTAAGGTTCACAATTATTCTGCTGCAGGCTGATTAGCGATTGCAGTATCCATAATGCTGATGCGATCTTCTTCTGAAATACCTGCTAAGATTTCATTAATCTTTGCGGTCATGTCGCTTCCCTTCTGAATACCTACAGCAATTGCAGTATCATCGGGTGAAGTCTGAAAACCTTCTGTGAACTGAACCATAGCGAAATTATCATTTGCTGCCGAAGCACTGACACCTTCCGGACGCTCGGATACATATCCGTCGATCACTCCGGATTCCAAAGCAACTCTCATTGCAGGGAAGCTTTCCATTGCCGGTTGTTTATCCACTCCGTTAATTTGATCGATAACGGTATAGTGGAATGTATTCAGCTGTGCAGTAATCTTTGCTCCGCTAAAGTCCTGGATGGAAGTGGCACTCTCAAATGCCCCGCCCTTCTTTACTACCATAACAAGATCAGATTTATAATAATTATCTGTAAAGTCGATTGTCTTCTTACGCTCTTCTGTCGGTGACATACCTGCGATGATCGCACCGATCTTACCGGACTGTAAAGCCGGTACCAGACCATCCCCTTCTGTCTTTACGATTACAAGCTCTTTGCCTAATCCCTCTGCGATCTTCTTCGCGATTTCCACATCATAGCCTCCTGCATAGTCTGCACTGCCGTCGATTGCAACAGCACCATTCGAGGTATCTGACTGGGTCCAGTTAAAGGGTGCATATCCGCATTCCATTCCGACGCGGAATTTGCTGTCGTCCTTCTTAGCACAGCCTGCAAACATCAGTACTGTCATGGCAAGAACGAGAATAATAGCGATTTTCTTCTTCATAAAATTATCCTCCATTAACATTATTCTGTTTCTATAAGACCTATCTGCCAAAACTATGGGGCAGGAGCTTTCAAAAATCAGTATCTGCAATTATGTACCCTGAGTATCCTTAATTCATAGATGATAATTCTAAGAATTAAAAAAACCTGAGGTTCACTCAGGTTATACTTCATTGTCCGCCTAAGTCCCCAATATCCCTTATGAGATAGCACAACTTGGAAAGCCGGGTCGCTTACCAAGACAGTCCTGCAG
>JAEZLY010000060.1 GCA_023414985.1 Bacillota bacterium
TATAATTACTGTTTCATTTACAATATTATATTAAATATGAATCATCGGAGGACAAGGGTATGAATGTAATCGAAATTAAGAACCTGACTAAGAATTACAGAAAATCAAGAGGGATTATCGATGTCAATTTAAGTATTGAGGAGGGTGAGATATTCGGATTTATCGGGCCGAACGGAGCCGGTAAATCTACAACAATCCGAACCCTTCTGGGATTGATTTATCCCACGAACGGTACAGCAACAATCTATGGGAAGAACTGCATAGAACATCCTGAGATAAGAAAGGAACTGGGTTACCTTCCATCTGAGGTATTCTATTATGATAATATGAGAGTGATCGATTTACTGAAATACTCGGCAAGCTTCTATAAAAAAGACTGTACAAAGCGGATTCAGGAGCTGGCCGAGGTTATGGATCTGGATTTAAAAAAGAAGATTGATGATCTATCCTTTGGTAATAAGAAAAAGGTTGGAATCGTGCAGGGCTTATTGCATGAACCGAAATTAATCATCCTTGATGAACCTACCAGCGGTCTGGATCCCCTGATGCAGCAAAAATTCTTTGATCTCATTGCACAAGAGAATAAGAAGGGAGCAACCATATTCTTCTCCTCACACATTCTCAGCGAGGTTCAGAAGATGTGCAGCCGTGTGGCATTTATTAAAGAAGGAAGGATCATTAAGACCGAGAAGATGAGCACCCTTCAGGAGAACAGCTATAAGAAATTCAATATTGAAGCGAAAGCTTTAATTCAAAGAGAAGCCTTTTATATAAGCGGTGTGAGCAGCCTCGTAGCAGAGAAGAATTCTGCCAGCTTTATCTTCAAGGGCAATATCAATACTATCATGAAGAAAATCGGTGAAATTGAACTCCGCAATATTTCCATAGAGGAGCCCGATCTTGAGGAAATATTCATGCATTACTATGCGAAGGAGGACTAATCCCTATGAACATGTTTCTATATGAACTGAAATCACATGTTAAGTCAATGCTGCTATGGACACTGAGCATGCTAGGGCTGGCTGCACTGTATCTGTCCATCTATCCGAAGATGGCACAGGATGCGGAGGATTTTAAAAAACTGTTAGGGAGCTATCCGGAAGCCATCCGGGCTATGCTTGGGATTAATCTTGATTATATTGCGACATTATTAGGATTTTACTCAATGATTTTTTCCTTCATCATCCTCTGTGGTGCTATTCAGGCCATGAACTTGGGAGTATCCATTCTCTCCAGGGAGACCAGGGAAAGAACGGCAGATTTTCTCCTTGTGAAGCCGGTATCGCGTACAGCGATTGTAAGTGCGAAGCTAATGGCGGCGCTTGCAACAATCGTGATAACCAATATCCTGTTCATCTCATTAACTACGATTATGGCAAACATGGCAAATACAGAGGATTTCAGTGTAAAGTTATTCTTCATGATTAATCTTACCATGTTCTTTGTCCAGGTCATATTTATTGCAATAGGTATGGTTGTATCTGTATTTTTTAAGAAGATTAAGAATGTGCTTCCACTCTCTCTGGGATTCGTATTTGGTTTTTATCTGGTTGGCACACTGTTGGTAACCGATGCTGATAATAAGCTGGAACGTATTCTTTCCCCCTTTAAGTATTTTGATATCACATATATCATTCAAAAGGGCGCATACGAGAACTTTTATTTTATGATTGGAGCGGTTGTTATCGTGGTATCCGTCGCTGTAAGCTACATCATCTATAATAGGAAGGATATCCACGCGGTAAGCTAACATTCGAATTGGACAGAGGAGGTATGATTATGAATATTTTTCTTAGAGAATTGAAGGCGAACAGAAAAGCCCTGATCATATGGAGCGTATGCATGGCCTTATTAGTATTGAGCGGTATGGGCAAGTATACGGCCTATTCCTCGGGCAGTGCCGGCAGTGAGGTCTTCGATAAGATGCCGCATACCATGAAGGTATTGCTAGGGCTGAATGGCTTTGAAGTAACGAAAATCAGCGGCTTCTTCGCTTTTTTATTTCCTTATCTTGAGATTACCACTGCAATCCATGCGGCGTTGCTGGGCAGCGGAATCATCGCTAAGGAGGAGCGGGATAAGACCACGGAATTCTTAATAGCAAAACCGGTATCAAGGATTACGATTATCACCTCGAAGCTGCTGGCAGCCCTCGTGAATGTGGTCATCATCAATCTGGTATCGTTGCTCTCCTCCCTTGTGATCGTCCCCAGCTTTCATGCAGACGAAGACATTACGGGGGAGATCCTGATCCTGCATCTAATCATGTTCCTGGTTCAGCTGATTTTCTTGACATTAGGAACATTGCTGGCTTCCGGCTTTCGTAAATCCAAAGGAGCAGGGGCGATTGCGGCAGATATCATCATTGCCGGATATATCATCTCGAAGGTAACTGACTTGGCAGAACATCTGGAGGTTTTGAATCTTTTCTCACCCTTCAAGTATTTTGATCTGCAGAAGGCAGTAAATGCAAATGAGATCAGTGTGCCGGTAACATTGCTCTGTCTGGTAATGATTGCAGCTTTTACTACCTTTACTTATCTTTTCTATCGGAGAAGAGATATGAATGTGTAAAACGGAATTGTATAGGATTATACTTCTTAAGATTATTATACAAGAAGGAGAAAGGACCGGTCTCCCGCCGGTCCTTTCTCCTTCTTGGTCTATTCCTATTCATTCGGCAAGAGATTAGGAATGATTGGCGAACGTATCGCTTATAAAAGGGAAAGCTTTGACCAGTCAATAGTACCGTTGGCGTCCAGATATGCTTCTTCGCAGTGAACCCGTTCGACTTTGCCGAAGAATAATTCGTGGGAACCGGGCCTAGTGGAGTCGATCACGGTACATTCCACACTAACCGGGCAGTCTGTCAATAAGGGGGCGTTCACAACACTTCCGTCTCTGGTACTTAGGTTCAGAGTCTTGAATTTATCCTCATTTTTACCGGAATGACTGCCAAGATAATCATATTCCCGTGAGAAGGAAGGGGTGACCAGATTGACCACAAAGCATCCGCTTTCCTTGATCATGTGATAGGAGTGACGGCTTGGAACGATCCCGATCATGACGATTGGCGGGTCGAAGCTCACATTTGCGGCAAAGCCTACCACCAATGCATTATCATTGCCTTCCTTGTCACGACAGGAAACAATAAGCTTAGGGATGGGCTGGCAGGTTAGTAGCTTGTTTTTTACAGTTTTTTTCATGATGATATCTCCTTTTTTTATTCAGAATATTATGCGGCACTTTTACCTTGGAATTACTATAAGCCTTCGAGTATGCTCGAAGTCAAATGTTATTTATCAAAGGTCTATAAAATGAAAAAGTAATGTAAAATGCTGAAGTATTTTCTTGACTGCAAGGAGTAACTCATGGTTGAGGGTTAACCTTCACATAACCTAGCAAGTTAAAAATATGTTAATTTCGCAAAATCTGATTTGAAGTATGGCAGTTAATCCTATCTAAAATTGATTGACGATGCTCCCCTAAAAATCTATAATGATAAAAGATTCTTTTGCATTAGGAGGGGGAGAGCCTATGACATATACGATTGCCCAGACTGCGGCAAAGACAGGAATCAGTGTACATACCTTACGTTATTATGATAAGGAGGGCTTACTACCCTATGTAAAAAGAGACGAAAATAAGAACCGGAAATTCTCTGAGGAGGATTTTGAGTGGCTGTCCTTCATTCTCTGTCTTAAGAATACGGGAATGTCCATCAAGGAGATTAATGATTATATCAAGCTTTGTGAGGAGGGCGATTCTACCCTGCAGCAGCGTCTCCTGGTCTTCCGGCAGCAGAAAGAGGCGATTAATCAGAGAATTGCGGAGCTGGAGGAATATAAGAAGACGATTGATTATAAGATCGGGTTTTATGAGAAAGAAATAAAGGAAAGAGGAGTTTAATGTTAAAAAAATACTTAAGTCAAAAATACATGAAAAGATTTGCTATTATGTTAGTCGGAAATATACTGCTTGGTCTCGGTGTCAGTATCTTTAAGCTGTCAGGGCTTGGAAACGATCCCTTTTCCGGAATGGTGATGGCATTAGCTGCGAATTTTAAGATCTCATATGCTGTATTCTTAGTGATTTTTAATATATTCATATTTATCCTTCAATTCATCACAGGCAGAAAATTAATTGGTGCCGGAACAATTGTGAATGCATGCTTTGTAGGGTTTTTCGTTACTTTTTTCTACACGACGTTTCAGCATTTTGCTCTGGCGCCGGAGACCATGTGGCAGAGAATTATCGTGGTAGGCATCGGAGTTGTCGTCACCAGTCTGGGTGTATCTATGTATCAGACACCGGATGTGGGAATAGCGCCCTATGATAGCTTGTCTCTTATTATGGCAAAGAGGTGGGTGAAAATACCGTACTTTTGGCACAGAATGCTGACAGATGCGGTATGTGCTGCAATTTGCTTTTATGCCGGTGGGATTGTCGGCTTGGGAACTCTGGTTTCCGCATTTGGACTAGGGCCGTTTATTCACTTCTTCAATGAACATGTTTCCAAGAAGCTGCTGTAAGAAGTGCTGTGAAATGCAAGGAATATCAGGATAGAGAAGATGCCAGTCAGGAGTTATACGTAACCTCCCGGCTGGCATCTTATATTTTCAGGATAACTGAATACTATGACATATCTTCTCATTCAATTATCGGATTTCAAAAATTATCTGATGGCATACTTTTCTACAATCTTGATGATCAGTTCAACACACTGATCCATAGCCTGAATACAGGCAAACTCTGTCTTTCCGTGATGATTATGGCTGCCGGTTCCGAGGTTTGGACAGGGGAGACCCATAAAGGATAATCTCGAACCGTCGGTACCTCCGCGGACAGGTCGGCTGAGCGGTGTTCCACCCAATTCCCGGATAGCCTCATAAGCAGTATCAATTAAGTGCCAGTGCGGTTTGATCTTTTCAGCCATATTGTAATAGCTGTCTTTAATCTCTACACGAACGGTATCCTGTCCGTATTTTGCATTTAATTTTGCGGCAGCGGCATTCATAACAGCTTTCTTTTCACTTAACTTATTAAGGTCATGGTCACGAAGGATGTAATGCATTTTTGCATTATCTACAATACCCTCCAGGCGATCCAGGTGATAAAAGCCTTCGTATTTCTCTGTATATTCCGGACGTTCCTTCTCGGGTAAGAGGGCGTGGAATTCCATCGCAAGCAGAGAAGCATTGACAAGCTTATCCTTGGCATCTCCGGTGTGAATGCTGACACCGTTAATGAATACGTCCGCGGCAGCAGCATTGAAGGTCTCATACTCTACTTCATTATATGCCGCACCGTCCACAGTGTAAGCATAATCCGCTCCGAACCTCTTCACATCGAACAGATCTGCACCCTTACCAATCTCCTCATCCGGGGTAAAGCCGATCTTAATCGTACCGTGTTTGATCTCCGGATGCTGGTATAAGGTTTCTGCCATGGTAAGGATTTCAGCAATACCGGCTTTATCGTCCGCACCCAGAAGGGTATTTCCATCGGTAACCAATAAATCCTTACCAATATAATTCTTCATAAAGTCGAATTCTGCAGGGTTGATCTTCACATTTTTTTCTGCGTTCAGGATGATTTCCGAACCGTCATAATTCTCGATAATCGATGTCTTAATATCAGTAAAAGGTACGGAGCTGACAACGTCCATATGTGCAACAAATCCAATCACCGATCCGGACCAATTCTCTATATTTGCTTCAATCGTGCCAAATATATATCCATTCTCATCCATCGCGGCATCCGAAATACCAAGGCTTTTCATCTCTTCCACCAGGGCTTTTCCGAATACCAGCTGCGACGGGGTACTGGGATGTGTATTGCTCAGATCATCCGAGGCAGTGGCAAATTTCGTATAATTAATCAATCTTTCATAAGCTCTCATTTTTTAGACCTCCATATTTTAATCACTAGCTTATATTATTTCACAAATGGAGAATAAAATCTAGACCTGATGAGAAAAACAAATTTACCAGTAACACCTGAGTTGCGGAATAGGAATTTTTATGGTCAGTGGCATATAACCACCCATATTTGACAGTTATTGACATGACAAAATTTGACTGATATAATGAAAGAAACGGTTCGGGAGGGTATTGAAATGAATATTTCACTCAAGAAAGTTTATAGCAATAATTATAAAAGCAAGTTTTGGCTTACCGTTAGTGTACTTTTACCAATCTTCGGTATAATCACTCTGCTGTCTGTCTATGGAATTCTGCCCAAATTTCCGCTTACAGAAGATATGACGACATTCAATGCTATCCTCATTATGCTGGGATGCATCGGTATCTCAATTATTGGAATTTTTGTAATAAGAAGTACCATCACTAATCTGAGGAACATCATATCCAATGGAGAACTGGTTGATGCCACCATTACTGATCGATTTGGAATTAAGCATCAAGCCCAGATTTATTACGAGTTCATGTATGAAGGTGAAAAGTGTAAAGGACAGCATAATATCGCATTGAAGATGGATTATTTCGAAAAGTATGCTAAAGGAAATGAAATAAAAATCTATGCACTTAAGGATCGTAATGGAAAAATCTTAACGGTGCCGGATATCTATTAATAAAGTATGTGATACATAGTAAATAGAAAAGCCTTGCATAAAGTACATGCAAGGCTTTTTAAATGATAACATATATCTTACAGCAGAACCCGTAACTTCCTATTGTTCTATCATATACTAACACTAGAATAATAGTTGTTTAGAGGATGATAATGAACCGTATGTTATTTCTGAATGATACTATAATACATGTAGAAAATGCACTCGTTGAGGAGGTAGCAGCAGACACCGAAAATACGGGCTATGTATTAATCTCTTACGAAATGAGCGATGAAAACAATATGAGTTACATGCAGGAAGTCAGGCTGAATGTAGGGGATGAGACCATAATCATAGAGGAAAACGGAACATTACTTAACCTGTATGATTTACAGGAGGGAATGAGAATAGATGCAGATTTCTCCTCTGCTATGACAAGAAGTATTCCTCCTCAATCATTCGCTTACCAAATTGTAGTATTGCAGGAAGAAGAGGCCTCTGTGAGTATAACTACCGACCGTGTCGTAGGTATTGATACGGACAATGGTTTTCTTCTCACCGGAAATCCTTATGATATGAATGATCAGAATATATTCACCATATCAAATGAAACAGAGATTCAAGATCAAGATGGTAATACTATTCCATTAGATACGATTCAGCCAGGGCAAATGGTACGGGTGGTGCATGCCATATTCCAGACTCTTAGCATACCGCCTCAGTCTCCTGCTTACCTTGTGCAGGTTCTATAATTAAAATCATACTTCCGGGAGCCTGGGATGACAAACGGCGTTACGCATGTGAGTGCGTAACGCCGTTTTATTATAGTAACTGTTTAGTTTTTAAGATCTATGGAGCTTACATTCGTAATCATTTAACCGTGACGGTAACCTTCAATACCTTATAAAGCCCAGAGGTTCTGGTGTATGCAATCGCATAAGCGACTCCGGCTTTTTTCGGATTAACGACACCCTTTGAAGACACCTCGAAGATACTGTTATCCGTGGAGAGCCAGAATACTGTCTCATTGGAGCCTTTGGTTAGGGACCCCTTTATCAAGGCGGTCTGTGTTGTATTCAGTACCAGATTTGTGCGATTAACGGCTAATTTTGTGGATTTCACCACGTTCTTGGCCGATATCGTGGATATCTTACTTCCAAGCGCTTTCTGGTATGCCTTTTTAACCGAAGAATTCACTTTCACGGTAGAGCCGCTCTTAATCGCAGCTGATAATTTGGCAATCGGTTTCTTGTTCAAGAAGGTAACATAGCGAAAGCTATATAGAGATTGCTTACCCAGGGATGTAACCGAGGTCGGGAGAATGATACTGCCCGCGTTCTTCGTTTGATTTGAAAATGCCTGATCAGATATCGTGGTAATGCCCTCAGGAACATATACAAAGCGGAGGCTGCTGTCGTTATTCTCATCGGTGATCATACGGGAGGGGATCACCTTACAGTTCTTCGATAAAAATAATAGTTCCACCTGTTTATCAAAGACAGCAGGCTCCATCGTGGTAACAGAGTCAGGAACAATGATTACTGTAGCACCGATGCGAACCAGGCTGAATCGGCAGAGTTTCGTGAGCTGATAGGTGTAGTTGTTGTTGGACAGCTCCT
Source organism: Bacillota bacterium (assembly GCA_023414985.1). GTDB lineage: Bacteria > Bacillota > Clostridia > Lachnospirales > Lachnospiraceae > Mobilitalea. Next base: position 8,191 of record JAEZLY010000060.1, read on the forward strand.
TCGGTAATTTAAGGTAAGAAAACTTTTTTTCATTGGTAATACCGATCAACTGAACCTTACCTTTACCCGTCACGGCAGAGGAGGTCACTTGATAAAGTAAGCCATCTTTGGAGAATACACGGTTCTCAATATTGGTGGTATCCTTGTTGATGATCGTGGGACCCATGGGAATATCCATCTCATATAAATCACTGCCGTTATAATAGTACAAGGACTCTTCAATCACCTTACGGTAGGCCGCCTCTGTACCCACGGGAACGATAAAGACGACATCCGGATTCTGATTGCGGTTGGAAATACTCACAGCTACCTTTTGCGGCACTGTTGTTCCGAGAAATTCAATGGTCCTGACATTCTTGAAGGCGTATGTAGGATTATCCAGTGTCCCATGAAAATTATCAGCAATGGTCAGCTTCTCTACACTGTTATAAAAGTCTTTGTAGGAAATGTTCTCATAATATTCCCATTGAAGATCTACCAGTCTGACGGTATAAGTCTGCTGATTTACGCTTACGGTTCCCGGAATGATCTGTTCCTTACGGGAATCTGCAGCTTCAAAGCCGATCAGAGTTACCTCCTTTTTATCTTCGTCCGTAATAATGAAACGATAGATGTCATCCTGATAGACCGTTGGTTTCTCTGCTGCATGGGCCGTCTGCGGTGGGAAGAGCAGCAGCGCAGCAAATAGCGAAAGTATCATAAACAGGCTTAAGAAACCTATCTTATCTTTATGTAATAGTTGTGAAGTCTTCATCTTTAACCTCCTTCTGTTATCTCATTAAAAAGAATTATCTTATATATAGACGAGAGTTATGTCATAATTGTTTCACTTTAATAAAAATGGAAATAAATTGATTATCTCATTGCCTTATAAGGACTATGATTCCGGGTGTAGCCACAATGAGTATATTAATCTACCAACCATTTAGACTTGGCTGGTAGTTTTTTGATATCTATTTACACCGGCAGAAATTGTTTTCGCGAAAAGGTGGAAATCGTTACTGGAATATGGTAAGGTTAATTTACTTGCAATTTCTCGATCATAAACCGACATAAAGACAAAGGAAGCGATGAAAATGATATTGAAAAATCGGGATAAGGATATGTGTAACGGCCCTATATTTGGCAAAATGGTTCTTTTTGCATTGCCCATCATGGCAATGAATATACTTCAGCTGATGTTCAACGCGGCAGATATGGTTGTAGTCGGAAGATTCTCCGGTAAGGAGGCACTGGCAGCAGTTGGTGCAACCGGTGCAATCATCAACCTGATCGTGAACCTATTCATGGGGCTGTCAGTTGGGACCAGTGTCATCGTCGCCCAGGATTGCGGTGCCGGACGGCCGGAGGCAGTCAGTAGGTCTGTACATACTTCGATCGCGATCAGTATCATTGCCGGGATTTTTGTGATGGGGCTGGGTCTTATTTTATGTACCCCTCTGTTAATGATCATGGGTACTCCCTTGGATATCATAGATTTATCTGCTCTGTATTTACGAATTTATTTTCTGGGTCTTCCTGCAAGTATGATCTATAACTTTGGTGCCGCGATACTGCGTGCTGTCGGTGACAGCCGCCGGCCTATGTATTATTTGCTGGTATCCGGTATTGTTAATGTAATATTGAATCTGTTCTTTGTCATCGTATTACATATGAGTGTGGATGGCGTGGCATGGGCAACGGTAATCTCCCAGTATCTTTCGATGGTCCTGGTGCTTCTGTGCCTGATCCGTAATAAGGAGGAGTCAATTCGTCTGACGTTGAAAAGGATGCTCATTGACGGAAGAAAACTTGGTCAGATCATTCGGATAGGCCTGCCTGCCGGATTGCAGGGTCTGCTGTTCTCCATCTCCAATGTATTGATTCAATCAGCCATCAATTCCTTTGGCTCTGCCATGGTGGCAGCAGGCTCAGCGGCAGGAAATATCGAAGGATTTGTCGCTACTCCGATGAATGCCTATTATAATGCTGCCATAACCTTTACCGGGCAGAACATGGGAGCCAAAAAATATGACAGGATCGACAAGGTAGCAAAGATCTGTACGATATTAGTCATAGTGACCTGGATTGTATTGGGTGGACTGACCATGTTATTCAGCAGACCTTTATTAACGATATTTACCTCGGATCCGGAGGTAATCAGACTTGGTATCATCCGAATGAATGTCTTGATGATTGCATACTTTACCTGCGGTATCATGAATGTATTTCCGGGCTTGACCCGTGGTATGGGCTTCTCCATATTGCCGATGATCTGTACTCTGGTGGGAGCCTGCCTCATGCGTATCGTCTGGCTGGTCACCATCTTTGCATGGTTCCCCACCGTCCTCATGCTATTTGCCTGTTATCCTGTTACCTGGGCGCTGGCGGGGATCGGTCAGGTAGGCACCTTCTTCTATGCCAGGAAGAAGGTTAGGCAGCGTGCGGAAATGTAACAATGGAATATCCTGCCTCAATTGGTCGGATTTTGTTGAATTCTTACCAGATTTGTTGTAACATTGGAGTATCATAAAAGCAACACATGATTTCTTTTTATTCGCTCTATAAGCAACTAGATATTAAACTAATCGAAGGAGACTTAAAAATGAAGAAATCTATTTTGGCACTTACATTATCGTTAATTCTGGTATTTTCCATGACTACAACGGCATTTGCAGCAACAAAGGCCAGCACCAAAACCATCACATTCGGTTCTACTACCGCACTTCCAAGTTCGTCCGAGTACATGCCTGTGACGGTGAAAATCACAAATGTAACCTCACAGAAAACGAAAGATTTCTCTATGTATATGAGTGATGACGATGTAACCATTTCCGGGGATAAGAGCAAAGTAATCTACTGTAAGGGTTCCACTACTATTACGCTATGTCCGAATAAGGGTGAGAAAAACGCCGCGGTTTATGAATTCTGTATGTATTTTGATTCAAAGAAGGTTGCTCCGGAGACGGTAAAAAGAACCAGCAAATATTATTCTTTTGATCTGAATGCATATGAGTATGATTTTTCTAAAAAGCTAGATAAAGCACCCGATTGCTGGGGCTATGCAGATGGTAGCAGTATGAAGATTACAAAAGCCGGAACCTATGCTCTTTTTGTTAAGAAAGTGGATGATGGATATCCATTGCCAGAGGGACTTACGCCGGTATTCATCGTGGTAAAATAATAGCTAAGAAGCTTTTCTTCCAGCTTACCTTATATAAGTACATAACTTTAAAGGACCTATGTCACATAAAAATGTGCCATAGGTCCTCTTAAGTTTTGCGATAACAGGTAAATAATTAGTGAGAAAAACAAGGGAGCCTTATATAAGAAATTTGCTTGTTTTATAGGGCTTGTCTGTTTTTGAATAAAGATATAAAATGTTTGCATGGAAGTTTTATACAAGCAGTAAAAATAGCAGGGCAAAGAGTAGGAATGGATATTGTGCAAGTATAATATAGAACAGTTGGCAAAGGGATTTGAAACACTTAGGACGTATGAGTGCCACCGGAAGGGATAAGGAATTTATCATGACGAATACAGATAAGTCGGCAGTAGAGATAAAATGGATTCTTGATACGCCCGTTCGAGAAGATATCTATGAGTTGATAACAAATTAGAATACAGGGAGATAAAGATGAAAACAATTGAAGTGGTTGCAGCGATGATGAAGCGAGGAGACACAATATTTGCAACGCAGCGAGGCTATGGTGATTTTAAAGGCTTTTGGGAATTCCCCGGAGGAAAAATGGAGGCCGGGGAGACACCGCAACAAGCCTTGATTCGTGAGGTCAGGGAAGAGCTTGATGTGGATATTGAAGTGGGGGAGTTAATCGATACCGTCGAGTATGATTATCCTCAATTTCATCTGACAATGCATTGCTTTATCTGTACGATTTTGGCGGGAGATATCATATTAAAAGAGCATGAAGCAGGTAAGTGGTTGACAAAGGACACCTTGAAAAGTGTGGAATGGTTGCCGGCTGATTATGGGTTATTAGAAATTTTAAGAGAGAAAATATGATATTATATATAAGTAACTTTAAAACATCTGTACCATGCTAAGTATGTGCTATAGGTGTTTTTTTGTGATATTAGTGAAGACATTGGATTTAGTAATATGCGAATACGATAAACTCAAGAGCCTGACCCATATTGTGAATTTGTCATGGTATAAAATGGTAACAATTAAGTTGAAGTTTGACTTTCCTTGTATTATTATGAGAATTATCAGGGGGTATTCATGATTGAATGCAAATATGAGAGTTTTTCATAACAAATCAAATACAAGTATAAAAAGGAAAAAAGCGATAGGGCTTTTTCTCTGTGTGATATTGCTGGTGATTGTATTTTTATACATCACCTTGTTTGTCAAGGCTGACAACGAGCTGATACATCCGGTAAACGGAGTTCTCGATCTGCAGTCATGGGAGCCTGACAGGGACGGTGTCCTCAGCCTTAGCGGAGAATGGGATTTTTATTGGAATAGCTTTCTTTCCGATCGGGATATTGAGCATACTGAGCCGGATCTGATGGTAGAAGTTCCGAATGTCTGGAACAGTTATCATTGGAAGGGTAAAAATCTTCCCGGATTTGGCTACGCCACCTATTCCCTGAATATTATTAATGCTAAAGTGGGACAACCAATCGCATTTAAAATACCTACCTTTTCAACAGCTTACCGGTTATTTATCAATGATAGCTTATTCTCCTCTAACGGAACAGTTGGAGTCAATAAGGAAACCTCCAAACCGGCTTATCTTCCCAAGGTGATAGAATTTACCCCTGAGACATCAAGCTTTACATTAATCTTTCATGTATCAAATAGTACCTATGCCCGAGGTGGTATGTGGTATGCAATCTATATGGGAAAGCCGGAACAGATCAATAAAATGGATCATATCATTTCGGACAAGGATGCTTTTCTTTTTGGTGCTCTTTGTGTTCTGGCTTTTTATTATCTTAGTCTTTTCTTATTACGTAGGAAGGACAGGAGCAGTCTTTATTTTGTATTCATGTGTATTATCTTTGCAGGCCGAACCTTGGTCTTTGGAAATTACTTAATCTATAGGATTATACCGATTATCAATTTTCGAACCATTATACAGATCGAATATTTAACGCTATGCTGGTTTCCTATCTGCGCAGCTTATATGGTAGGAGAGTTATTCCGGGAAGAGAGTTCGAAAAGGATGTTAAAGGCAATGCTGATCTACGGGATTGCCGTTTCATCAATCGTTATAATGACGCCGATTGCCTTCTTCACCGGTTTGATTTATCTGATTCAGATTGGTGCGGTTATGACAGGCTTATATTCCATAGTAACCTTAGGCATTGCCTTTATTAATGGGAAGAAGGATTCCCTCATCATGCTCTTTGGTGCGCTGGCGGTAATTTTATCTGCGATACGGGATATGCTGTTCCAAAATAATATCATTCTTAGTAATATAGGAGAATTGGTGTCCTTTGGATTATTTGTTCTTCTGCTCTTCCAGTCCTTTGTTCTTTCCAGGAGATTCTCGGAAGCCTTTCGGGATGTAAACACCCTGTCACAGAAGCTGCTTCGTATGGATAGAATCAAGGATGAATTTCTTGCCAATACCTCTCATGAGCTTCGAACTCCCCTTAGTGGTATCCTTGGGATTACAGAGGCTCTGATCAGGGGAAGCGACGGGGAAATAAACCAAAGTCAGAAACAGAGTCTTACCATGATTGCGGCGAGCACCAGAAGATTGACGAATCTGGTTAATGATATATTGGATTACTCCAAAATGAAAAATGGAGATTTGAGGCTTTATATAAGGCCAATTCAGATAGAGGGCTTGATACATACTATCGTAAATGTATTCCGGCAGCTGAGTGCTTCCAAGGAATATGATATAACATCGGAATTACCGGATGAGCTGCCTTCTGCTATGGCGGATGAGAATAGAGTAATACAGATACTCTATAATCTGATTGGAAATGCCGTAAAATATACAGTTAAGGGTAGTATCCGAATTAGTGTAAAAATGAAATCTGAGTTAGTAGAAGTATGTGTTAGTGATACAGGGGAAGGAATACCAAAGGACATGCAGGAGGATATCTTCAAATCCTTTGAGCAGGTTGACACCTCGCTGACCCGACATCATGGAGGAACAGGGCTTGGACTTGCGATCACGAAGCAGCTGGTGGAGCTGCAGGGTGGAGAGATATGGGTGGAATCAGAGCTCGGGAAGGGATCACGATTTTACTTTACACTGCCTATTTCAAGTTTACCGCCTGAGGAAAAGGAGAGTAGCAATGGGATTGAGCCAATACTTCCTTATTCTGAGTATACTCCGACGAGAATAGATGACCCGGAAGGAAATAGCCATATCCTGCTGGTGGATGATGATCCGGTTAATCTTATGGCAGCTGCAGCAATCCTAAAGCTGGGAGGATACAGAATAACTACTATCAATAACGGAGGCGCTGCTCTGAAGGAGCTGGAGAGGGCTGGTGATTACTCCCTTGTCATATTAGATGTCATGATGCCGGAGATATCCGGATATGAGGTGTGTAAGAAGCTGAGGGAAAGCAGATCCGGCTTTGAATTGCCTGTGCTAATGCTGACGGCGAAAACCTCTACAGAAGACATTGTTATGGGTCTGGAAGCAGGAGCGAATGATTATCTTCCCAAGCCCTTCGAAGCGGAAGAGCTGCTGGCAAGGGTAAAAACCCTGGTTAATCTTAAGGAATCAGTTGATAATGCCATTGCTGCCGAAATGGAGTTCATGCAGGCACAGATTAAGCCACATTTTTTGTTTAATACACTGAATGCGATTGCTTCCTTTTGTGATACGGACCCGACCTATGCACAGACCTTAATAGAGAATTTTTCTGTATTTTTACGTCAGAGTCATGAGTTTAAGAATACGGAAGGAGTAGTTCCTTTGGAGAAGGAGCTTACTTTGGTAAACTCCTATGTTGAAATTGAAAGAGCAAGATTCGGAGATAAATTCAGCCTGGAACTGGATATTGACCCTACGGTAAATATAAGGCTTCCAATTCTCAGTATTCAACCGCTTGTGGAAAATGCGATTAACCACGGAATTAGGAAAAAAAGCGGCAAAGGAACGGTTAAAATTATTATTAGGCAAAGAGATAAGCAGATAGAGGTTATCGTTGAGGATAACGGACAAGGGATATCGAAAGAGAAGCTAAGTAGTATATTCGAGCGGGAATCCGGAAAGGGCATCGGAATATGGAATGTCAATCAAAGACTGAAGAAAATATTCGGACAAGGATTACAGATTATCAGCACTGAGGGAGAAGGAACAAAAGTATCCTTTACAATACCATTGGAGGAAAAATAGTTGATTAGAACAATTATTGTTGATGATGAGCAGCCGGCACTCACGCGATTGGAAAAGCTTTTGAAAGAGAGTGGCCTCGCAACTGTGGAGGGGTGCTTTACAGATGGGATGGAAGCCATAAACTACATAAATAGCCATCCGGTCGATGCGGTATTATTAGATATCGAGATGCCTGAAATCAATGGAATTGACGTTGCTAACCGAATCATTGAGATAAGACATGAAGTGGCGATTATATTTGTTACTGCCTATAATCAGTATGCAGTCGAGGCATTTCAGCTGAATGCTTTAGACTATCTGTTAAAGCCTGTATCCCTGCTCAGACTAAAGGATACATTGGAGAGAATTGAGGTTTGGAAGGGCAGGAAGGAAAGCAGCCAAGGGCTTTTAGTACAATGCTTTGGCAAATTTCACGCAAGTATCGGTAATGAGCCTGTTAAATTTCGTACAGAAAAGGCTGAGGAATTGCTTGCATTTTTCATTGACTGTAAGGGTAAGTTTGTAAGTCGGAGTAAAATAATTGACAGCTTGTGGGAGAATTTTGAAGGGGATAGGGCACTGATCCATTTCAATACAACGCTGCATTATGTTAAAAAAGCGCTTCTCTTTTATGATATTAATATTAATATCATATATGATAAGGGAAATTATATGCTGGAGCAGAGTGAAATAGACTGTGATTATACCGAGTTTAGTAATTTTATATCGAATAGCGGAGAGATTAATCGGGAAAACTACCACCTATTTGAAAAAACGGCTGATTTATATCAGGGCAGCTATCTATCCGGCTGGGATTATGATTGGGTGATTGGGAAAAGGCTTACATTGGAGGAAGAATACCTGGGTTTAGTAAGCCGAATAGCAGAATATTATAAGCAGGGAAAGGATTTTCATACGGTGTCAAAATGGACAAAAGTGGGCTTACAGCAGGAACCGCTGCACAGGGATTTAAATTATCGCTTGATAGAAGCGCAAATAGCCTCTGAAGAGCCGGTGTTAGCACAAAAGTATTATGAGAACTATAAAAGCATGCTTTATAAGAAACTGGGAATAGAGCCTGATAATGAAATTAAGAGTCTTGTACATTAAACTTAGTCAGAAGATAGGAATGATATCATAGTATAGCAACAGCATCCATCAGTAAGCAGATCGGATGCTTTTTTATTAGTATTCGTTAAGTGAGGGTTAAGTGATCCGAGTTAAAATATAAGATACGGGGATCTTAGGCTAATTTATCAGACCTTAGCCTGTTATATGGCCCTTGAACGGAGGATGAACTTATGAAAAGAATAAAAGGATTATTTGTGTTAGGGATTATTGTGTTAGGGATTTTCGGAACAAGCAAGACTGCCCAGGGAGAAGGCAATTTATTTTCGGTAGGAAGTGAACAGGAATTAAACGATGCACTGGTATTGATACAGAGCGGGGATACCATCAAATTAACTGCTGATATAGAGTACGCTGGCGATATCGTAATTGACGGTAAGAGTATCACTTTTGATCTGGGCGGGTATAAATTGAATGTTAACAGTAATTTCATCGGACTGTCCGTTAACAATAGCGGAGCGGTACAGCTTGCGAATGAGGGAGAGCTTAATATTATCGGTAGTATCTTCGGTGTATGGGCAGATAACGGGAGCAATGCAGTGGTTACGAATGTCTCGCTTACTGCAGATTCCGGTACCGCTGTATATGCAGGCATCGACTGCACGGTTTTGGTCAAAGGGTCAGTGGCAGTAAAAGGGGATAACAGCACGGGTATCTTAATAAATTCCGGCGCAGGCGTTACCATTGACAATGATGTAACGGTAAATGGAACTAACTGCACAGGTATTACCTCACAGATCAAAGGAGACATTACAGTGAAGGGTAATATTGCAGTTTACGGTAATTACTGTACTGCTGTAAGCGCCTACGATAGTATCACCACCTTGAATATCATGGGAAATATAACAGCAGAGGGTGATAATGGTAGAGGAATATTTACAGGCGGTTCAGGTGGTATCATCAACGCCGGTGGGGATATAAGCGGTAAGGGTCTTTATTTTAACGGTGTTTATAATACCGGTAGCAACATTCAGATTAATGGAAGTGTCAAGGTAAACGGCGAGGAAAGCAATGGAATTTTTAGCATGGGAGGTAATATTACCCTGGAAGGCGATGCCGTTGCCGATGGTACAGGCTGCTATGGTGCTAATATTTCCGGAGGAAGTGTTGAAATAAAGGGAAGTATAAGGGTGTCGGGAGACCCCTCAGCAGTTGGCAGGAGAACCACAGGAGTAACGGTTGCCGGAGTGGGAACCTTGGTTAATATAAGGCAGAATGTCAATGCTACAGGAAGGGAATGCTTTGCCGTCATTTCCTGGGATAATGGTAAGACAATCGTTGCAGGAAATATTACTGCAGAAGGGTCGAGCAGCTACGGGTTATCAGTATCCAACAACGGAACAGCAGAAATAACGGGAAGTACCACGGTTACGGGTAATAGTGGATGTGGTGCCAGTACAAGAACAGGTAATATCATAATTGGTTCTGATGTTACTGTTACCGGAGATTACGGGAAAGGAGTAAATGCAGAAGGCGGAAGTATAAAGGTAAATGGAAATATTAAAGTTACTGGCTACGACGGAAGCGGAGCAATTGCGCTGATGGGAGGTTTAGCCACCGTAGAGGGATGGATTGAGGCTACCAAATATATCATAACCGGTACTACAATCAGACAAATTTCCAATGGAGTATCCGGTACAGGTGCATATACCGATTACTTGCAATATTCCAGCGGTTCCAGTATTGTTCGTGTCAGAAAGCATATTTATACTGTAAGCTATCTGGCCAATGGGGGAACCGGAACCGCACCTGCCTCAGCAGCAGTAAATCTCGGTTTCACTTATAGGATAGCAGCCAATAGCTTCACAGCACCGGCCGGTATGAAGTTCAAGGAGTGGAATGTGGATCCTCTTGGTTCAGGAAAATCATATACGGCAAATGGTAATATCACTATGCCGGCAGACAATCTGACCTTATATGCAATATGGTCATTCCAGTCCTATAATATAACGGTACAAAACGACGGAAACGGAACCGCTTCCGCCAGTACATCCACCGCAACTATGGGACAAGCGATCAACTTGAGTGCAGTACCAAAAAGCGGATACCGCCTAAAGGAATGGCAGAGTATCAGTCCTTCCGGACTTACATTTACCGGTAATAGCTTTCTTATGCCGGCATCTGCGGTCACTGTAAAAGCGATTTTCGAAAAGACCTATTCTGTTACATTACAATCGAGCGATAACGGTACAGCAAGTGCTGATATCACAGTTGCTGGTAAGGGCGATACAGTGACACTGACAGCCGTACCGAACAGTCATTACCATCTAAAGGAATGGCAGGTCATAACGCCGACAAGTCTGACGCTGACAGGAAACAGCTTTGTGATGCCGGATGTGGCAGTAATCATTAAAGCAATCTTTGAGAAGGATACGTATAGTATAACAATTCAGGATGATGGCAGAGGAACCGGGGAGGCTTCCCAAGCAAGTGCAAAGCAGGGAGAAATAGTGACCCTTACGGCGAAGCCGGATGCGCATTACCATCTGAAAGAATGGCAGATCATCACACCGACAAGCTTAACACTGACCGGAAACAGCTTCGAGATGCCGGAAGAGGCGGTAATCATCAAGGCAATTTTTGAGAAGGATACCTATAGTATAACGGTACAGAACAGTACAGGTGGTACAGCCAATGCATCCTTATCAAGAGCGGAACAGGGCCAGACAGTGACGCTTTCAGCCACTGCGGAGAATAATTATCATCTAAAGGAATGGGAGATAGTAACTCCAACAAGCTTAACACTGACAGGAAATAGCTTTGAGATGCCGGAGGAGAAGGTAATCATTAAAGCAATCTTTGAGAAGAATACCTATCCTATAACGGTACAGAACAGTACAGGTGGTACAGCCAATGCATCTATATCAAGGGCGGAACAGGGTCAGAAAGTGGCGCTGACAGCCACTCCGGATAATAGCTACCGACTAAAGGAATGGCAGATAATAACTCCAGCAAACCTAACACTGACAGGTAACAGCTTTGAGATGCCGGAGGAGGAGGTAATCATCAAAGCGATTTTCGAAAAACAATTGCCTGCCATTGATGACAACGCGCCATCGAATAATACGATCGGTAGTAATAATCAAAGTAAAGAGGCGTCTGATGCTCTTGATCTACCGATCGAAGAATCATTTGTGATCATAGGAACAACAGGAGGAAACGGAACGATTTCGGCCACAATTACCGGAGGAAGTGTGTCAGAAGCGCTGGAAGCCGCTAAAGAAAAAATGACAGAAAATGAAGCCGGACCAATAGATATTGATCTCGCAGCGTTCCTTGATCTTTCAGGTGCAGAAGAAATAACTTCGCTTAATCTGGTTCTGACCAGGGAAGCAATTCAGAGTATGCTTCAGGATAAGGTAGACAGTTTGAAAATTAATGGAGGCATTCTGTCCATTCGTCTTGATGCAGAGGTACTGTCTGAGATATATCATAGTAGTTCCGGGGATGTGACGATAAGTATAGCGCCGAATTCCAAGCTGTCCTTCACAGACGGGGAAAGAGCTAGCTTCAGAGCTGTATATGACATTGATATCTCCTATGGCAGCAGCGGCGATATTAATCAGATCACCAATATGAAGCAGGGTACGATGTTGATCAGTATTCCTTATGCTTTAAAGGAGGGTGAAGATACATCCGAGCTTTTCGCAGTCTATATTAATCATGCCGGAGAAAGTAATCTGATACAGAACTCCTATTATGACAGGTTAAGTAAATGCGTGATTTTTACAACGAATCACTTATCAACATACGGAATAGTATATCGGGAAGCACATATTAAGTTAACTGATACCAATCATAGTTGGGGCAAGGAAAGCATCGATTTTGTAGTGAAGAGGGGACTTATCAGCGGAACCGGAGCTTCGACTTTCTCACCTGAGAGAGCTCTGACCAGAGAAGTACTGGCAAAAGCACTGGCTGTTCTAAGTGGAGCTAATATCAGCCAATATAGGAGCGGCAGCTTTGATGATGTTGCTTCGGACAGCGACTATATGCCATATATAGAATGGGCTTACGCACAAGGAATAATGAACCAAAAGGGAGAGAAGCAATTTACACCCACAAAGAGTGTAACACGAGAAGAATTGGCCATTATTCTGGTTAATTTTGCCAGGGCAACATCCTTTGAGATACCCAATGTTCGAGAAAGCTATTCCTTCACTGATCTATCCAAATTAAGCAGTGATGCAGGCGGCTCCGTCAGCAAGGTTACACAAGCAGGGATTATGGCCGAAAAGAAAGCAGGCTATTTCAATCCAATGGACGAGGTATCGCGTACTGATGCAGCAGTAATATTACATCGGTATTTTATGCTTACCATTAATAAGCAATCCACTCAGGGCTGGAGCCAAAATGATAAAGGACAAAGGATTTATTATTTGGAGGGAAAACGGTTTGTCGGCTGGCAAGTAATCGAGGGTAGGAAGTATTACTTCAATAATACCGGTATCCTCAAGGAAGGCTGGATCAAGGATGGTCCAGACAAGTATTATCAGACAGCTGAAGGAGTTGTCATCGGCTGGTGGAAGAAAGGCGGCAAAAGGTACTATTTCTCAAAGAATGGAACAATGGTTTATGGAAAATGGGTCAGAATTAATAAGAAATGGTATTATTTCTATGAGGACGGGACACTGGCGGTCAACACGAATATTGATGGATTTCCTGTTGATAAAAATGGTATCAGAGGGGATAGTAAAAGGTTAAAAAAATAATATAAATACAGAACTGACCTCCCATAAGATAGATTTTCATATCTAATTTATGTGGGGTCAGTTCAGGTTACAGGTCATTTATTTGTAAAAGCTTTTCGTGTCGGCTGCATATGACAAATCTTTTTAGAGACTAATCATGCTTTTATAGCCCATCGTAACTTAGCTGAACGAGCACGGCTATTGGAATTACATTCTTCTTGTGATGGCCGAATAAAATCCGGTGTTATTTCCCGGTAGAGGCCTTCGCGAAGAAAGTGTTGAAAAGACTTCTTAACGAGACGATCCTCTCCTGAATGAAAGGAAAGAATAGCAACGCGCCCGCCCTTAGCAAGAGCATCAGGGAGTTTTTCCAAAAATTCATATAACACTTCGAATTCATTATTGACATCAATCCGCAACGCTTGGAAGCAACGCTGGCAGGATTTTTTAACCGCTTCTTCCCTATCTTTTTCCGGTATAAATTTCAGGGCATCTTTGATGATTTGTTGGAGCTGGGTCGTTGATGAGATATCAACTCCTTTTTTTAGTGTGGAAACGATGGCACGGGCAATTTCTGCGGAATAGGGCTCGTCCGAATTTTCTAACAGCATTCCGTATAATTCGTCTTGTGAGATGGTTTTCAGGCGCTCCGCTGCTGAAATACCTTTTGTAGGATTTAACCGTAGATCTAATGGGCCCTCTGTCTTATAGGAAAATCCTCTTTCAGGATTGTCTATTTGCATAGAAGAGACACCCAAATCTGCCAATACAAAGTTAAGTGGACCCGCTTCGGAAGCAATTTGATCGATCCCTGAAAAGTTCATTTGCTTTATTGTTAAGATCTCAGGTCCATAACCCAAGTGCTCTAAGCGCTCTCTTGTGCGCGGTAGTTCTACCGGGTCCACATCCGTTGCATATAAGTGGCCCTTTGAATCTAGACATTTCAGCATCTCAAGCGTATGGCCACCATAACCTAAGGTCGCATCTAACCCGATTTGTCCGGGAGTAATCTGTAAGAATTCTAATATCTCTTTCACGCAAATGGAACGATGCATACCGGCAGGAGTATTGCCTTTTTGAATAACTTTTTCCACAGCATCAGCATATTTTTCCGGCTGAAGTTCCTTATATTTATCTTTAAAAGCTTTTGGATGAGTGCCCTTATATCTTGGACGTCGTTGATGTTTTTGCTCTTGATTATCCATTCTTGATTCCACCTTTTAGAAGCAATAATAAATATTGTTACAAATCATATAATATCAAATACATTCCATAATAGCAAACTCTTAATAAGGATCTTCATTGATCTAAATATTATTACTTGACAAAGCGACCAGGTGGTCATATTATAGTTTTATGATATGACCACCTGGTCGCTTTGGAGGTAAAGACTATGCCGAAAAATACTTTTTATAATTTAAGTGATGAAAAGAAAGGTCGAATATTCGATGCTGCACTGCAGGAATTCTCATCCCGGAGCTACAACGAAGCATCGCTTAACCAGATCATCAAGGATGCAGATATACCGAAAGGCAGTTTCTATCAATATTTTGATAATAAAGAAGATATTTATAACTATATGATAGGAGTAATTTTAAAAGAAAAGACAAATGTACTCAACCAAGTAAAAGAAATAGATCCGGATGCAGACGTTTTTGAAGTAATTATGCATTCGACGAGAGAGTATCTTGAACAAGGAATCGAAAAACCGGGATATGTCGAGGCAGGGATGCGGATGGAATTGGATCACAGTGAACTTAAAATGAAAATCCATAAATCATCCACTGAAAAATTTATAAAAATGTTGGAGCGTGATAAAGAACGAGGGCTCATTAAACCTGACGTTGATTCCGAACTTGTTATCAATATGATTTCCACTTTCAGTTTACATGAGTATGTCAGAAACGGATCAGATAAGGAAAGGTATTTAAAGAATCTAGGTGAAGCTATCAAAATTATCAAAGAAGGCGTTACAGTTTCTAAGGAATGACAGATATGATTACCTGGCTGGTTTGACATTCAAGAAAAATTAAGAGGAGAATGTATATGAATTCATATGTACTAGGTTTTCAGGAAATCGATAGAACAAGGCTTGCAGTGGTCGGCGGCAAAGGTGCTAACCTGGGGGAACTATCCAGGATAAAGGAAATACAAGTGCCAGAGGGCTTTTGCGTCACTACCGAAGCATATAAGGAAATTGTTGAGAATAACGAGGAGTTTAACTCACTGCTGGATCAGTTATCCATTCTCAAAACCGATAACAGGGAGGATATTTGTGAAATCAGCACAAAGATCCGAAGGGTTATCGAAGGAATAGCTATTCCAAAGGACATCGATAATGAGATTACCCATCATCTTGCACTACTAGGCGAAAATAATGCTTATGCTGTACGTTCCAGCGCTACGGCGGAGGATCTGCCTACGGCCTCCTTCGCTGGTCAGCAGGATACGTATCTGAACATCATTGGAAAGGAAGCTATCCTGAGACATATCAGCAAATGCTGGGCATCGCTTTTTACCGATCGTGCTGTGACCTACCGCATTCAAAACGGCTTCGATCACTGCAAGGTCCATCTGTCCGTCGTCATCCAGCGGATGGTCTTCCCTCAGGCAGCGGGGATCATGTTCACTGCTGACCCTATTACTTGCAACAGGAAGGTTACTTCCATCGATGCAAGTTTTGGGCTCGGTGAAGCTCTGGTCTCCGGACTGGTAAACGCGGATAACTATAAGGTACGTGACGGCAGAATCGCTGATAAGAAGATATCCACGAAGAAGCTGGCTATCTATGGCTTAAAAGAAGGCGGAACAGAGGAGAAGGAGATCGAAGCTGAACGTCAGAATATGCAGACGTTGACAGATGAACAGATTTTACTGCTTGGACGTATGGGGAAAACGATTGAGGCATATTTTAAGCGTCCGCAGGATATCGAGTGGTGCCTGTATGACAATAAATTCTATATCGTCCAGAGCCGTCCCATCACCACCCTTTACCCCATACCGGACGTGCAGGATGGGAAAAATCACGTTTATATGTCATTCAGCCATCAGCAGATGATGACCGATGCCATGAAA
>JAEZLY010000063.1 GCA_023414985.1 Bacillota bacterium
AAATTACACTGACCACCTTCATCATAAATATCCGTTATATGCTGATGTCCCTGTCCCTGACCCAGCGCCTCGACCAGGACATGAAGCTTTCCAAACGTCTCCTGATCGCCTTCGGTGTTACGGATGAGACCTTCACAGTAGCCTCCATGGAACAGGGCGGCCTGTCCTTTGCCTTTCTTATGGGACTGATGATCGGTCCATTTCTTGGCTGGACTGCCGGAACTACACTCGGAGCGTTGATTTGTAATGCTTTGCCTGCTGCCATCAATGCCGCTATGGGCATCGCACTATACGGTATGTTCATTGCAATCATAGTACCGCCTGCTAAGAAATCCGGATCGGTATTCATCATATTATTGATATCTGTAGTTACAGCCTGTATTCTAAAATATGTGCCGTTTTTCTCCTTTATTTCCGCCGGCTTCCGGGTAATCGCAGCCACCTTACTTGGCGCAGGGATTGGTGCCTTCCTTTTCCCATTAGAGAAAGCCACGGAAATCGCCACGGAAGGGAGTGATTGCATATGAAGCTGCAAGCTGCATTCCTTGCTGTACTTTTGATGGCGTTGGTAACCTATTTGCCGAGAATGCTGCCTTTGGCTCTATTCCAAAAGCCCATCCGATCACGCTATATCAGAGCTTTCTTAAAATACGTACCCTTTGCGGTCCTTGGCGCACTAACCTTCCCTGACATTCTATACTCGACCGGAACAACTGCCACTGCTGTCTGCGGAGCTATAGTAGCACTCATTCTGGCCTATTTCGAAAGAAGTCTTGTAACGGTTGCACTGGGCGCCATAATAACCGTTTATCTAACCGGTTTCCTATTTTGATTATGGATATTGGAGAAACATTCCGCATAAAATGATATGAATGTACCTGATAACATAGTGAAACGGAATAAGCATAATTTGACAAAACAATAATCTCATGCTAATTTGAAAGAAGAAAACAGAAAGGAGTAAAGGCATGATTAAATCGACCCTGCGGTTAATCGGGCTGTTATCCAAAAAAGTCAGTGATGATCATGTCGCTGCGTTCTCTGCGCAGGCGGCGTTCTTTATCATTATCTCTTTTTTTCCTTTTATCATGCTGCTCTTGAGTATTATACAGTTCTTCCCTATTGAGGAAAGCAGTATGCTGCGAATCTTCACGGAGATCTTTCCCAAGGCCATCCACTCCATGATTATCTCAATTATCACTGAAATTTATGATTCCTCAGCTTCCACTACGATCATCTCTGTCACGGTAATTACAACCTTATGGTCAGCCGGTAAAGGCTTTCTGGCTGTCATGAGGGGGTTGAATTCCGTCTATGAAATCAACGAGACACGAAACGGTCTTCTGCTTCGTGCCATCGCTGCTTTATATACCTTGATTTTTGCTATTATGGTTTTAGTTACCATGACCCTGTTTGTATTCGGTAACCGTCTATACTTTTGGATCGAACGCAAGCTTCCTGTGTTTGTGGATACCGCACTTGTGATCATCAGTTTACGAACCATCGTCGGTCTGATTGTCCTGATCTTTTTCTTCCTGATCATCTACGTGGTAATTCCGAACCGCAAGACCAAGCTGATGAGCCAGCTGCCGGGTGCTATGCTTTGTGCCGGCGGGTGGATGGGGTTTTCCTATGCATTTTCATTCTATATCGATCATTATTCCAGCTATGCCTCCACCTATGGAAGCTTGACTGCAATCGTGCTTTTTATGCTGTGGCTCTACTTCTGTATGTACATTCTTTTTCTTGGAGCAGAGTTTAATCTGATTTTTGAAAATAAAGCATTTCTCCAGAAGGTAAAGATCCTCTATCGTAAAAACTCCAAGGAACCTGTTATTCATAGATAACCGCAAGGCTGGTGCCTGAGTAAAAGTATTTCAGGATTGTCTCATAGTCCTTGCCTGCGTCCACCAGTGCCTTCACTCCGTTCTGGCTCATCCCTACACCATGACCATAACCGCCTCCGGTCAGCGTAACACTATTCAACGAACCATTTTTCTCTTTTTTACCGATTAAGAAGAATGCACTCGGTAGCAAGGTAAGGCCGTTGACCTCGCTCTCATCCTGACGAACCACCGTGTCATAGACGGGGGCCAGAAGAGCCCGGATATTATATTCCGTCTTAACCTTAATGGTTTTGTCACTTCCGGTAATGATTAATTCTGAGATAATTCCACTTGCTTCTCTTTTTCCAACGGAAATATCCTCAATATCTCCTACCCGTTCCACAGGAATACTTTCAAAAACATCTTCCTTATTCTCGTCCTTTCCCGTTTTCGTTAATATCAGTTCCGGATTAGCCTGATACCGAGCCGCAAGATTCTGGTCGATTACTTTTTTAATGTCATTCGTCTTCATGGTAACTCTCCAGCGATACCAATTGAAGCCGGAGTCATAGGTTACTACATCCTTTGCTTCTATAAAGCTTTTGAAACTATCCTCTGAGGATAGATCGCTGTACTGCTGCTCGAGATAGCTCTTCGTGTCGTTCGCTCCGCTTTCGGTCGCCTCGGCATCGTCAGAATTGTCTGTAGAAGCCCCGGTGTCAGCACTCTTAATTTCTCCGTCCTCCTTAGCTGCATAAAGAAGCTTTCCATCCAAATAGGGATAATCCTGACCGTTCGCCCATACTCCTGCTGCATTTGCAGTATGTCCGCAGGAGGTAGAAAAATAATAGGCGGTAATTACTTCATTCTGATATTCTATTACCTTACCGTAGGTGTCCTTCACCGCGAGAATAGAATCTTCATTCTCCGAGATATTATTGTAGACCTGGAATGCAACACTGTCATCGACATGCGCTCCATACTGGCTTAAGCTGTTGGCAAGAAGATGCTTATAGGCATAGCTTCTTGCACATACAGCCTGTACCTTCAAAGCCTCCAGCCCATAGTAGGTGGGCATTTCACTGGGAATTACCGCATACAGATATTCTTCCAGCGGAAGCTCATTGATTACCAGCAGCCCCTGTTCCCCTTCGGCGATCTCAAGTCTTCCCCGATATTTTGGAATACCGTCCGAGCGTTGGATGGAACGAAGCTCAATTTGACCGTCCTCATCCTTCGTTGTTACGGTAATTCTACCCTGGGACAGCAGTGCATTCCCCGGCTCAATCGTCACCGCTTCCCCTTTCTTATATTTTTTCTCCGTATCCTTACAGCTTAAGGTAAAATCGCTTGTCGCAGTAATTTCAACCTTATCATGATAATAGCTCTGATACCCGCTGGTCGAGATCAACACGCGGATATTCTGTGCTTTTATGCCTTCTGTAATCAGAGCGGCACTGATTTTCCCGAGAGAAACCACAAAATCAGTATTCTCATAGCCGACCAGAATACTGTTCGTAGGCTCCACGGATAGCTTGCCGTAAAGCTTATAGATCTTATATTCCTCCTCCAGAGGAATCTTTCCGTAGCCCTCAATTTCAATATAGTCTTTTCCGGTCTGCAGTACCTTTCCATGGATAATATCCGGTTTCTGCAGGATTTTTACTACCTTCTGATTCTCAACAGTAAGATCGGCAATTGTACGCTCCACTTTCTTAGACAACTTCGCTTTTGTCTGAAAGACCTTATCAATGCCGTTGACAAAGGTATCAAGCTGTGAGTCTTCCGCGGTTTTTAACCATACATTATGTAATACAATCGGCTCTGTCGTGATATCGGTAACAAGAATAAGCTCCTGTTTGCAAACCAGTGCTTTCATCCCCTTGTCCATATATTCCTTAACGTCTTCCAGTGCATGCTGATAGTAGTATTTTCCTGAATCGGTCACAAGGCGGTCTGTTCCGTCCTCATCTGTCTCACCGCCCAAAATAAACAACGTTTTCTCCGTTACATTCTGTTCATCCTGTAAAGAAAGTGCTAAAAGAGCTTGATATAACTCAATAAAATCCTTTGATGCCATCTGCTCGTCCGCCTTGCTAAAATCAAAGGACAAACCTGTATATACCGTCTGATATTCCGGTTTCAGCGTAATCAGCTTATCAATCGTTTCCTTACAGGCACCGTAAGTCAGAGCCTCGGTCGGAGCAACTGTAACATTGCTCTCAATGAGGCCCATTTTACATACAGCATTTACGTAAGGATCGTACCAACCCGACATGGAATCCTCTGAATAAGTAATTTCCGTCGGAAGACTTTCTCTTTCTCCTTTATCATATACAAGAAAGCTCAATAACCGGTATGCCTCTGCCCTGGTAATTACCTCTTCTTTGACTACCGTATCATTGAACGTTTCCTTTTTATCTCCATTCATACTACGTATGACATTGACTGTAAAAACAGTAATTACGATTACAATACATATTCCTATCAATATAAGCTTTCTCTTTACACTCATCGCTGCTCCTATTCCAGGCCTGGATTAACCTATTGATATAATTTCATTATCCCATACGCTAATATATTATGTCAATGTAAGTAATATTCGTACAAGATGGTATATCCTTCCACTCTTTTTTTACAATGGGCTTTCCGGAATAGATTAATAGGGGCTTCTGCAAAATGCATCAAAAAAGAGGCAAGCATAACAGTGCATTATGGGA
>JAEZLY010000066.1 GCA_023414985.1 Bacillota bacterium
GTCAGAATGATACTGACCGGACAGGTATTTATGATTATGTCTGAGACTGCTACGATAGAACAGACTGAGGAAATCATCAAAGCGGCGGATGCCTACCTGTATGAGGAAGGGATCGGAGGCTATAAGCTGAATACGGATTTCAGGGAAGTAAAAGACGACCTTGGAAGAATGTTCGGATATGCATACGGCCATAAGGAAAACGGAGCCGTATTTGCTCATATGGCAGTCATGTATGCCAATGCACTTTTCAAGAGAGGCTTCGCTCGGGAGGGCTACAAAGCAATCCATACCTTATTCAGTCATTGCAGTGATTTTACAAAAAGCAGGATCTATCCCGGTGTTCCGGAATATATCGGAGATAACGGAAGAGGACTCTATCATTACCTCACCGGTTCTGCAAGCTGGCTGTTGCTGACTGTACTGACCGAGATGTTCGGAGTCAAAGGAGATATGGGAAATTTGATCCTGGAGCCCAAGCTTGTCAAAGAGCAGTTTGACTGCAGTCATCAGGCCGAAGTTTCATTCGTCTTTGCTGACCGCGACTTAAGAATTGTTTATCACAATACTACTGCCAAGGAATATGGCTCTTACCAGGTCGGAACGATCACGATTGACGGCGTAACCTATGATAAAGCGGTACGTACCGGCTATATTGCCAGGGAATATATCGAAGCACTGGACAAAAACTGTGAGCACATCATTGAGGTTGAGCTGAATTAGGCGAGCCTGGAGAAAGAGTATAGTGCATAAGCGTACTATTGTGTGCGGAAATAGGAGGAAAGATGAAGAAAGAATATATTGACATTAGCTCCTATCAGGGAGAAGGATATCTGCCGATGATCGATTATGAGTCATGGCGGGTTGCGATATTAAGATACTGCGAAGAGCTGGAGGTGCAGAATCTGGCTACGATGCAGAAGCATGATGAGTCCGATGAAGTCTTCGTCCTGTTGGAAGGAAATTGTATCCTTTTTACCGGAGGGAATCAGGATAGTATCGGGGAGATCGATGCGGTTAAAATGGAGCCTCTTCAGCTATACAATGTGAAGAAGGGAACCTGGCATACCCATACGTTAGACCGGGCTGCTACTGTATTGATCGTAGAGAACAGGGATACCTGTGATATGAACTCTCCGACAGTGCGAATGAGCTCAGCTCAGACAGAACAGCTTCGTATCCTTTATCAGAAGGTAAATTGATCCTATACGGAATAACATAAATTGAAAAAGACTGCTTCGTAGACCACCCTACCTGACCTGTTCTGCAGGACAGTTTGGAGAATGGTGATCGGACAGTCTTTTTCATTTTAGGGGTTCTGCTTATTCCTAAAATCTGTTTTATTCCCATAACCACAGAATATATTGTAATAATGAAACTCTGGGGTGTATTACATGCGTTATCGATGGGAAGAAAGCTGTGATGTCAGAATCAGCAGCCATATGATGCAGGAGGAGAGCCGTTATATTAACCCGGCGGATATTAATCTGCTGCAGGGATATCAGATTGAAGCTTTTGCAACGGGTCTTAATGTACCGAGCTGTATGGATTTTGACGGAAACGGTGATATCATCGTGGCTGAGTCAGGTAGAAATACCGGAAGAGCAAGAATAATTAGACTTCGAAACGGAGAAAGGGAAGTGATTGCTGAGGATGATCGTGTTCCGATTATCGGTATCAGCTGTATCGGTCAGAATACTTATCTATCGAACAAATGCCATATTACTGTGGTTGGTCCTGACAGACGAAAGCAGGATGTGATTTCAGGTCTGCCCAGCAACGGTGATTATGGAAACAGCAATGTTGTCTTAGGGAATGATAACAAAATTTACTGGGGGCAGGGAACGATTACAAATTCGGGAGTGGTCGGGACAGATAATCATTGGACCAAGGACTACTACCAGGAGCATGATTGCCCCGGTTCATATATTATTCTGAACGGACAGAATTACATGTCTCAAAACATCATGATCAGGGGAGAAGAAGTGACCTATACCGGAGCCTTCAGCGCCTTTGGAGAAAAAAATTATCAGTATGAGATCAGAAAACAATGTAACAAGCCGACTGGGAGTATTATGAGATCCAATTTAGATGGTTCGGGTCTGGAAACAGTAGTCTGGGGGCTCCGTTATCCGAGTCATATCAGATTTGACAGGAATTATCGTTTGTTTGCAGCCAATCAGGGCTTTGAAGAACGAGGGAGCCGGCCGATTGTTAATGCACCGGATGAGTTCCTCCTGATACAGCCTGAGAATTGGTACGGATGGCCGGATTATGCAGGAGGAGAGCCGGTAACCTTATCAAAATTTCGACCCGAGGGCGGAGTTCAACCGGAGTTTCTCTTGACCAATCATCCCGGAGTGCCACAGAAGCCGTATGCTGTTTTTCCACCCTATTCCGGGATTATGGGCTTTGATTTTAATTATAATACCGGCTTTGGTCCATACGGTGATGCCTATATTGCGGAATGCGGCAACACGAATATAACGATAGGAGGGGAAATAGCCTCCTTTGCAAGCTTTGGTCACAGAATTTCCAAAATAGATATGGGTACCGGAGGAATTACCACCTTTGCAATGAATAAGTCCGGCTTTCCGGCCTACGTTGCCGGAGAAGGGGGTCTCGGGTCACCTGTCGATGTCGTATTTGGGCCTGACAGCGCTATGTATGTCCTAGATTGCGGTATCACTTCTAATAGTGACCCCAATTCCTACCTGCCAAATACCGGAGTAATCTGGAGAATAAGCAGGATCCGGTAACTGTTTACTCCTGATTCTTTCATTGCCTAACTGCAGACTTGGCTTAAAATGTATGGAAAGGTAAGATATGCGATTGACATTACAGGGTACTTTATATATAGTGGAGAAAGGACAAAGTATCCTAATAAAGTACAGTTTTATATACATAGTAAGGGGTTAATTCCATTGAAAAAAATCGGACCTGCGATAAAAATGAATTGGAAGAGTAAGAGAAGCATCCCGGTATACCTGCTGCTGGTGTACTATCTCTTTCTCGTATTCAGCTGCTTCGGACCTTCGGCCGGATCGGCCGGGAAGATTGCCGTATACAGTGCCATCGGCGTGCTGCTAACACTTTGGTATCTTTTGGAGATAAAAGATGTCAAATACATAAATAAGCTTCAAAACCGGATTGGTATAGGTCTCCTGTTTATGATGCCCATCGCGTCCTTTCTGATGGTAGAAATGATGGTTAGTAATTTTAACAGGGAGATGTTTGAAAAATACAGCTTTTATAACCTGATCTGGTATTTTGCAGTCACCTTCCTGATTTATGCCTTTATCAGAAATATCAGAAGGACAGTTTTTATTAATACCATTGTAATCTATCTTGCCGCTGTATTGAATTATCTGGTCTATCTGTTCCGGGGTAATCCGATTATTCCAAGTGATTTATTGGCTTGGCAGACAGGGATGAGTGTAGCTTCCAATTATCAGATAAGCTTTTCGGAAGGCTTTCTGATTGCATCCACGCTTCTGTTTCTGCTTTTGGTCTGCGGCAGCAAGCTTGGACGTAAGGAAGGAAGTATGTCCATCGTCAGCAGACTGGCGGGCTTTGCGCTCTATTCCGTATTTGCGGTTATCATATATACCGCATTTTTTCAAACAGATCTGATTAAATCAAAAATCAGGGTCATTGATTACTTTGCACCGAAGTATACCTATTGCGCATATGGCACGGCTTTCGGATTCGTAGCGAATATTGAAGCGATGGAGACAAAAGCTCCGGACGGCTATTCTACAGATCGGGTTAATCAACTACTGTCCGAAGCCGAAAAGAACACGGCTGAGCCGAAGAAGGATGGTACGAAGCCGAATATCATTGCAATTATGAACGAGTCCTATTCTGATTTGAGTCTGCTTGGAGATTATGAGACAAATATGGACTATCATCCCTACACAAGATCTCTGAGGGAGAATACAACCCAGGGTAAACTATATGTATCCGTCTTTGGCGGAGCGACCAGTGATACAGAATACGAGTTTCTAACCGGCAACAGTATGGCAGTCATGCCACAGAACAGCGTTCCCTACCAGCAATTTGTTACGGCCCCGACTGCTTCCCTTGCAGCAACCCTTAAGGCACAGGGATATTATAATATCGCGATCCATCCCTATCATGGCAGTGGGTATAAACGGGATCTGGTATATCCGCTTCTCGGCTTTGATGAATTCCTGACGATGGATAATTTTACTGATCCGGGACTGATAAGGTCCTTTATCAGCGACAAGGCGAGCTATGCAAAGATCATAGAGGAATTTGAGAAGAAGGGGAAGGATAAGCCCCTGTTCCTGTTCAATGTTACCATGCAGAACCATGGCGGTTATTCGGGAGAACAGATCTTTGACGATGCGAATACTGTCCGCCTGACACAGCTTACCGGGTATCCGATGGTTGAGCAGTACTTAAGTCTCTTAAGACAGTCAGATCTTGCTTTTCAGACGTTAATTGATTATTTTTCGAAGATAGAGGAACCAACGATCATATTACTGTTTGGCGACCATCAGCCGGTGGTATATTCGGATTTTAATAATCAGCAGGAGCAGCAGCTTAAGGATGGTATTTATCAGAACAGATATGAAGTTCCCTTCCTTATCTGGGCAAATTATGATATCAAAGAAGATGATGTGGACAGCATCAGTGCCAATTATCTTTCTTCTTATCTGCTTCAGACAGCAGGACTTAAAATGACGGCTTATAACGAGTATCTGCTGCAGCTTCGAAAGGAGATACCGGTAATCAATGCCTTATTCTATATTGATAAGGACAACCAATGTCATCGGTTTTCTGAGCAGACTCCTTATACAGGACTCATACAGGATTATCGTTATGTAGGATATAATTCTGCTCTGGATAAAAGGGGAAGGTTGACGGATTATTTTCAAATCAATTCCCCTTAATAAAGTGAATTAGCTTCCGGCATCGTCACTCCGATGGACAATGCCGGATTTTTTATTTCCTAGGAGTATGGAACTTCGACAGGATTCTTCTGATCCCTTTAAGATGAGATTGAATTTGGTCGAATAGAAGTATATAATGTCTGTATAGTATAGAATAACCGGATAGTGAGGACTAGAATATGGATATATTTACGCTGATATTTATGGTTTTTGGTTTTGCGGCATTAATTGTGGCCTTTGTATTAGAGGGTGGTGTCGTGGGTGCTTTATTGCAGCCTACGGCTGCTATTATCGTCTTTGGAGGTCTGATCGGAGCAGTTGGCGTATCCTTTCCCGCTGATGTATTGAAGAGACTACCTAAGATTATCGGAGTGGTGGTACGAGGTGCTAAGGATGATCGCGGTGAGATTTTAGCAACACTGATCAGGTTATCAACAGTTGCAAGAAGAGATGGCTTACTGGCACTGGAACAGGAAATGGGTTCGGACGATCTGGACGAGTTCATGAAGACAGGTCTCAGACTGATTATTGACGGTGCAGATGAAGAGGTTTTAAAGCTGGCCCTGGAGACTAGAATTATCAATATGGAACATAGACATGAAAAGGGAATTGCTGTTTTTGAAGCAACAGGAGGATATGCACCTACGATGGGTGTTATCGGTACGGTTATGGGACTGGTGCACGTATTGGGAGATTTAAGCGAGCCGGACAAGCTGGGTGGAAAGATTGCGGTTGCTTTTATTGCTACTCTTTATGGTGTTGGTTCAGCAAATCTACTTTTCCTGCCTATTGCAACTAAGCTGAAGGAACTGAATTCAGAAGAAATCCTGGCTAAGAACATGATGATGGAAGGCTTGCAGCTGCTGCGAAGCGGTTCCAATCCTGCTTTTATGAAAGAACAGTTGAAAGGATACTTAGAAAATGAAAGCGAAACCGAAGCAGAAGAAGGAGAATAGTGAACGTTGGTTGCTCACTTATTCGGACTTGATTACTTTACTTATGATTCTGTTTATTCTGTTGTTTGCAATGAGTAATGTGGACAAAGAAAAATATGCACAGCTTTCGGAATCCTTGGGTTCCTCTATGGGCCAGGGAGCAGGCATATTCAGCGGTTCTGACGGAGTCATTGAAGACGGCGGCGGTGATAACATCGTGGATATCGGTACTCCGAAGGGAGAAGGAGATGGGAAGAACGACGGGAATATAACTGTTTCCGAGGCGCCCAGTGCTACCCCGGAGCCAAATGATAATGAGGTTTCCACGACTCCTGTACCAACTAAACAGCCTGAATCCGGAGGCTTAAAGGATATGCAGGATATCGGAGGCAGTCTGGACAGCCAGAGTGATATGAAGAACCTTGAGAACTATGTCAATGACATATTGAAAGACATGGGTGTCGGGATGTCAGCCAGTACACGCCTTACAGAAAGCGGATTGATGATTTCCTTCAATAACGATGTATTCTTTGACAGTGGACAGGATGTCTTAAAGGAAGGGATGAAGTCGGGATTGAATGATATTGCCAAATTGCTGAATAAGATTGATAATTCCATTATCATCGAGGGGCATACGGATAATGTACCGGTCGGTAAAGGGAATAAATATGTTTCCAACTGGCAGCTTTCCGCAGCCCGCGCAGCTAATGTAGCCAATTATCTGGTTGAGCAGGAAAAGGTAGACGGTTCCCGAATCTCAGCGATTGGTTACGGTGAATATCGTCCGATTGCCTCCAATGATACGAAGGAAGGCAGAAACCAGAACCGAAGAGTAGATATCATCATCCTGTATAACAGTCAGTCCGAGCTGAATTATAATAAAAAATAAATACTGTAAAAAATACAGTATATCTATAGGCTGTTGTAAGATACTTAAAGCGGCGTAAGGTAAAAATAACAGTGCATTATGGGATGCCTGTTGTCTTTACCTTAACCGTCATAGAATATTTTTCAACAGCCTTTACTTTAACTTATTAAATTAATTTTTTATTTCATTCAGCTGCAGAGACGCTCCAGATCCGCTCCGTTTAAGGTTTCTTTCTCTAACAGCTCTGCTGTAATGGTCTCTAATAAAGCAAGATTTTCACTTAACTGCTGCAAGGTCTCCTGGTATAATACATCCATTTTCATTCTGCATTGCTCCACCAGTCTGGCATCATGACTCTCGCCTAATACCTCTGTACTGAATAATCCCATAGCTTCATCCATGCCGAATTTATTAATATAATCCAGAGTCAGCTGCGAGGCTTTTTGAATATCGTTGCTGGCACCTGTGGTGATTTCCTCCTCTCCGAAGATGAGCTCTTCGGCAGCGCGTCCCGCAAGGAATACCTGTATATTCGCTTTCAGCTGGCGCTTGTTCTGAAACATGGTGTCCTTCGGTATCGTAAGATTGAAGCCTCCGGCACCACGTACACTCGGTATGATGGTGACCTTGGAGATATCATGCTCCGGTAGCAGAAGCTTGGTGGCCAGTGCATGTCCGGCCTCGTGATAAGCGGTGATTTTAGTGTCAAGCTCGGTGATATAGCTGCGATCCTGCTTAGGGGCACCGGCAATCACAGTATAAAAAGCCTTGTCAATATGAGGCTTACGTATAACTGAGGCATGCTCATTGGCTGCGAGGATGGCTGCTTCATTCAGAAGATTCTCCAGCATGGCTCCGCTGAAGCAGACTGTTGATTTTGCTAAGTCCTTCAAATCAACATCATCAGCCAGCGGCTTTTTCCCGGCATACAACGATAAAATATGCTGGCGTGCATTGATATCGGGAAGGCCGATTTCAATATGTCGATCAAAACGGCCGGGACGCAGCAGAGCTTCATCCAGAGTATCCAGCCGGTTAGTAGCACCGATTACGAGAATTCCCTGATTATCATGGAAACCGGACATTTCTGTCAGAAGTGCATTCAGGGTCTGATCTCTTTCATCATTACTTGCGGAGACATTTCTGGCACGCTTTTTACCAATCGCATCAATTTCATCAATAAAGATGACGGCTTTCTCGCTTTTCTTGGCTTTGCTGAACAGACTGCGGATACGGCTGGCCCCTACTCCGACATACATCTGAACGAAATCTGAACCACTCATGGCATAAAAGGGAACATTTGCTTCTCCGGCGATTGCTTTTGCCATCAGGGTCTTGCCTGTTCCCGGCGGTCCGTAAAGCAGCAGTCCCTTCGGCATTCGAGCTCCCACCATGGAGTATTTATCGGGATCCTTAATAAAAGCGATAATATCCTCTACCATGGATTTGGCTTCCGCATTACCGGCCACCTGCGCGAGTGTAACAACTGAATTCTCCTTGCTCCTTTCTTTCCTCTTTCGGTTTGCATCCTTGACAAGGTTACCGGCATTCCCTCCGTTTCTGACAAACCATAGAACGCCTCCGAGAACAAGACCGACAGCAAGAACCTGAAAGATCGTCAAGGGAATATTCTCTCCGCCCGTGGTCACTTTGATGTCATGAAGCAAAAGATATTCCGTGAAATCCTCTGTCTTTGGATTAGGAACAGAATAAGTAACCTGGTCATCCTGTTTCAGAGAGGCGAGAAAGGTATCGGAGTCCGGAGTCAGTGTAACCTCCTGTACCTGCTGATTCACCACTGCCTGAAGGAAGCTGTTATATGTCATGGTAGAGCTGGTGTGCCTGAAAGCAAAGTAGCCGAGAACAATCATTCCCAGTATGCCCAGACCTGCAAGTAGAAGAATAAGCTTATTTTTCATGAACCGACCTCCAAAATGAAGTCACATCAGATACTGCACTTCCTGGAATAGAGCAGAGTGATGTGACAATTAGTTTACATAATTATGCTTTTATTGTAACAGATACACAGCAAATATCCATGCTAAAATAATGGCAGGGTTGCCTTATTACATCCAGCATTGCAATAAGTTTTATGATTTTACTGGAAATTTTATAAATACTTAATAAATACTTGAAAAAGCTGATTAACAGGCTTATGATATTTTATTGGAAGTTATGCAGATTTGGAGGACGAAAATGGAGAAATTAAAACCAAAGTTGTTTTCAGTCATGAAAACATATACGAAACAGCAATTAATTAAGGATATTGTCGCCGGTATTATTGTCGCGATTATTGCATTACCGCTTTCAATCGCACTCGCACTGGCATCCGGTGTAACACCTGAGAAAGGACTATATACGGCTATTGTCGCAGGTTTTGTCATTTCCTTTCTTGGAGGCAGCAGAGTACAGATCTCCGGACCGACAGCAGCATTTGCCACGATTGTAGCGGGCATTGTAGCCAAGAACGGTATGGAGGGGCTTGCGGTTGCTACCATCATGGCAGGTATCATCCTGATATTAATGGGATTATTAAAGTTCGGAAGACTTTTGAAATTTATTCCCTATACGATTACAACCGGTTTTACGCTTGGTATAGCAGTTACGATCTTTATTGGACAGATCAAGGATTTCCTTGGACTAACCTTTCAGACTAAGCCTGTCGAGACGGTTGAAAAACTGATGGCTTGCTTTGAAAATATTACAACGATTAACTATCAGGCACTGATCATCGGTGCATTGTCACTCGCTATCTTAATTGTATGGCCTAAGATCAACAACAAGATTCCGCCGTCCTTAATCGCGGTAATCGTAGCATCGGCGGTTGTCAAATTGCTTCATGTGGAAGTGAATACCATCGGCAGTCTTTATGAGATATCCTCAAAGCTCCCCACCTTCTCATTCCCTAACCTTAGCATATCAATGATTAATAACCTGGTTCCGGATGCAATTACTATTGCAGTACTTGCAGGTGTGGAATCCCTGCTTTCCTGTGTTGTTGCCGATGGTATGATCGGCAGCAGGCATCGGTCCAACATGGAGCTGGTGGCACAGGGTGCGGGTAATGTCTTATCAAGCCTATTTGGCGGAATCCCGGCTACCGGAGCTATCGCAAGAACTGCAGCAAATGTAAAGAACGGAGGACGGACACCGATCGCAGGTATGGTACACTCTGTAACACTCCTTCTTATACTGGTTGTACTGATGCCTTATGCGGCCTTGATTCCGATGCCGACCATCGCTGCCATCCTATTTATGGTTGCTTACAATATGAGTGAATGGAGAGAATTTGTATCGCTGATCAAGAAATCACCGAAGAGCGATATCCTTGTATTAGTTACAACCTTTACACTGACAGTAATCTTTGATCTTGTTGTAGCAATTGAAATCGGTATCCTTATGGCAGCTATTCTGTTCGTAAAGAGAATGTCAGAGGTTGCGGAGGTTCAAAGTTGGACCTATATCGATGAGGATTTGACCGAGGACGACTTAAATGATCCGGATAATATCAGAAAGAAGAAGGTACCGAAGAATACGCTGGTTTATGAAATCAACGGTCCGATGTTTTTTGGTGCGGCTGATAAGTTCATGGAGATTTCTCTGGATTCCCACGTCAAGGTAGTAATTCTCCGAATGCGGAGTGTCCCTGCGATGGATGTAAATGCGCTTCACGCTTTAAATAACGTACTGAAGGCTTGTAAGAAAAAGCATATCACCTTGATTCTGTCGCATGTTCAGGAGCAGCCGTTAAAGATGATGCAGAAAGCAGGCTTTGACCAGTCCGTTGGCTTGGACAACTTCTGCGATAATATTGATTTGGCACTGGAACGGGCTGAGAAGCTGCAGAAAAAGACACTCAGCCAGGCAAGCTGAGTATATTCCTACATAACTGATATAGAGAAAAGATTATTGAAAGGGGGCTGTTACTACAGCCTCCTTTTTGTGCATATAATGAAATAACCTTGAATAAGGGAGCTTTATTATGCCGAACGGAAAATTGGAAAATGAATTAAACCTGGCCTTGGAAATGCCGGAAGCAGACCGAAATAAAGCCTTGAATCTGAATGTAGGCTATTCGCCCGATACGAATTTATGGGAGCTGATTGTAAAGTATAACGGTAGTCTTGATCGTATCAGACAGGAGCTGCAGATTTCCGTGATTGAGCTGGCCAATAACTATGCAATTATTACAATTCCTCAGTATTTAATTGACCGATTGTCTGATTATGAGGAGATAGAATTCATAGAAAAGCCCAAGAGGCTCTTCTATGAGGTGAATGAAGGGAGGAGAGCCTCCTGTATTAATCCTCTGCAGACAGAGAACTATAATCTCTTTGGAGAAGGCGTACTGGTCGGTATCATTGATTCGGGGATCGACTATTCCCATCCGGATTTTATCAACGAGGATGGTACGAGCCGAATTGCTGCGCTATGGGATCAGACGATAGCGGGGAGCCCGCCGGAGGGGTATGGGATCGGTACCCTTTATACGAGGGATCAAATCAATGCGGCACTCAAAATACCGATGCCGCAGCGGATGGAGACAGTACCAAGTACGGATATATCAGGACATGGTACCCATGTATCAGGAATAGCAGCCGGGAATGGGAGGGCCAGCAACGGATTATATCGGGGGGTTGCTTCCAAGAGTGAACTGGTTGTTGTGAAGCTTGGGATATCGGTTGGTGATTCCTTCCCCAGAACCACTCAGCTGATGCAGGGAATCAATTATGTAATTCAGTATGCAATCTCGGTAAATAAACCGATCGCGATTAATATCAGTTTCGGGAATAATTACGGTTCGCATACCGGAGGCTCGCTTTTGGAACGATTTATCAATGATATTTCCAATGTGTGGAGAAGTGCTATCGTAATCGGAACGGGAAATGAGGGAGCCAGCGGTAATCATGCCCAGGGCATATTGACAATGGGGAACCCTGCGGTAATTGAGATTGCGGTCAGTGAGTACGAATTCTCGCTGAATTTACAGATATGGAAGAACTATTATGATCAATTCGATATCAGTATAACTGCACCAAATGGAACCAGGGTCGGCCCTATACCACAGATTCTGGGGACACAGCAGTTTCCGATCGGACAGACTAAAGTTTTTGTCTATTATGGAGATCCTACTCCGTTCAATATGCAGCAGGAAATATATATTGAATTGATCCCGACCGGCAGATATATCAATTCAGGGGTATGGAGGATTGAACTGGTACCGCATCGCATCGTTACAGGTAATTTTGATTTATGGCTTCCGGCTGGGGGCGTGAAGAACCCGGCGACCAGATTTCTGCTGCCCTCGGAATATACGACGCTTACGATTCCCTCCACGGCAGAACGAGTGATTACCGTTGGTGCCTATGACGCCTATACGGACAGCTATGCGCCATTTTCCGGACGGGGGTATACAAGAAATAATGAAATCAAACCTGATATTGTTGCACCGGGAGTGAATATCAATTCCTGCGCTCCGGGCGGCGGATATGCAGTGCGCTCCGGAACCTCCATGGCAACACCCTTTGTTACAGGCAGTGCTGCATTAATGATGCAATGGGGAATCGTGGAGGGCAACGATGCATATCTTTATGGGGAGAAGCTTAAAGCATATCTGATTAACGGGGCGCGACACCTAAAAGTGGAAGCAAATTATCCTAACCGGACATTGGGATATGGGGCGCTGTGCTTGGAGAACTCCCTTCCAATCTGAGTAGAAGGAGTAGAGGATATAGTATCAGGAATATACACATATGTAAAAGAATGGTGTATTTTTATTAGAATTACAACAAATAAATCCTATAGGAATGATAGTGTTATTGTCAAAAAACTACATAAAAATTGAAAAATATTGCCACATTATGACCTAATACGGCATCAATTTACTTAATTTTATTATTTTTTTTATAAATTAGTAATATTCTATCATTGAGTAATTATACCGATATGATATAATATATTTAGCATACTGAGAATAATTACTATTATAAAATTTAAGGAACTGAAGGGAGTCACACCAATGAGATTCATCAGAAACAGAAAGATTTCCACCAAGATATGGATGATCATCGTTCCAATTACCCTGATAGCGGTATTTATACTGATTCAATATTCCTATCAGATGAATAAGCTGAATAAGACCGAGAAGGAGGCTTATTACGATATATTATATACCAACTCTGCACTTCTTTTGAACGCAGACAGAGATTATTATCAAGCTCAGGTTGCGGAGAGGGAGCTTGTCCTAAGTGAGACTACGTTGGATAACGAGGCAAAAAAAACGTTGGTTGATACCTATAATGAAAATGTATCTCAGGTATTGGACCGTATCAATACTGCAATGGCAAATCTGAAAGCCTATCCGGAAGTATACTCCGAATTCATCCACTCTGCTAGCGGAATGACGATGAATCAACTGTATGAGAATTTTCTGAATGAATTCAACACCTGGCAGCAGACCTATGATCCGGCTACGGGAAAAGGTGACCCTGAGGCAAAGAACGCATTATTTGAAGAATCCAGGGACGAAATCAATGCTATGACGGAGCTGTTGGATGAATATAGTGTGAAATCCCAGAAAGAAGTAGAACAATACATCAAGGACAGTATGTTTAAGCTTATCATATTAATCGTTATCGTATGCGTGCTTGTGACTCTTTTGAATTTATATATTATGAAATACATCAAAAACAACATGAAAAAACTGACCGAGAATATGCATGCGTTGGCTGAGAAAGATCTGACCTTCGATGCTCATGATACGGACAGCACCGATGAGATCGGTATACTGGCCGGGTCCATAGCATCCTTAATCCATTCCTTACGTGAGATTGTAACACATATGGTTAAGACATCCGATAAGTTGTCGGAAGCATCGAGTGCAATGAGGACAAATTCTGATGAAGTAACTTCTTCCATGAATGAAATTGCCAAAACGGTTGGTGAGATTGCAGAGGGAGCCTCCACACAGGCTGAGGATGCAGAAGAACTGGTACATGAGATTTCAAATCTGGGAGAAGCTGTAGGAAAGAGTATTACAAGCGCCAAGGAGCTTTCCGACTCTAGCCAGAAGATCCAGGAAGCCAGTGAGGATGGCCTAAACACGGTAAATCAACTGGAAAGTATCACTCAGCAGAATCAGTCTTCCTTCCAGTCCATTTTCGAAATTATCGATACAACCAGTGAAAATGCAGGAAAGATTAAGGATGCAATCGTTCTGATCTCAGATATTGCTAAGAAGACCAAGCTGCTGGCTCTGAACGCCTCCATTGAAGCTGCCAGTGCCGGAGAAGCAGGAAAGGGTTTTGCAGTAGTAGCGGAGGAAATTCGAAAGCTGTCCGAACAGACGAAGAATTCTACGAACGTGATTGACGGGATTCTGGGAGAGTTGTCCGAAAATATCCAGACGGCGGTCGATCAGAGCGGTATCGTAAAGGATGCAGTCAGACAGCAGACAATCAGTGTGGAGGAGACAAAGGATAAATACTTGAGCATTGTGAAGGAACTAAACTCCATTAATGTCCAGATAGATAGTCTGAGTGCAGTATCCAAGGATATGGATCACAGCAGATCCAAGGTAGCTGATTTCGGTTCCAATGTATCTGCTATTTCTGAGGAATATGCTGCCAGCACAGAGGAAACCTCCGCGACGACAGAGGAAGTCTTAGCCGCTATGACCAATATCACTCAGATTGGGCAGGAGGTAGATGGTCTGGTTATCGAGCTGAAGGGAATTATCGACAAATTCAAACTTCAGGGATCGGTGGTTGACATGGTTAAATCAGAAATCAAGAAGGAGCAGAAGGGATTTTCCATCTCAAAGCTTAAGCTTCGCAAAGAAAAATAATTCTACTGCGTCTGAGCGTAGGGATAATTTCAGAATAGGTAAAGGAATTTTATTAATGGTAAATAATTGAGAATAGAGAAAGGGTCAACATTCCCTGTGAGGGAAGTTAACCCTTTCTTTTTTTGCGCGATGATACTTCCGGAAAAGGTCTCTTTTCCGAGTTTTGAATTTCCAGCAGATACCACATGAATTTTGGTAAATGATGTCGTATAATAAACGTGTAACATATTTAATAATTTTGTAACAAATGTTTTACCAAAGGAGGCTACATGAGAACAATACAAAAGCTTGCAGTCTGCATCGTAGCAGGAACAATCACTTTATTTTCCCATACGTCAACGGCACAGGCAGCAGAAATACCGGTTGCAGGAATCAATACATTCTTACAGGAGTTCAGTGTGAATTCAGTGGCAGCAGGACTTGTGGCGACTGTAAAAAACCTGGCATTTGCGGATGTAGATGATTATGTAAATATCAGAAAGAAACCTGATGAGGAAAGCGAAGTCCTCGGAAAATTATATAAAGACAGTGCAGCAACGGTTCTCGAACAGAATGATGATTGGTGCAAGGTTAAGTCCGGTACGGTTACCGGGTACATAAAGGCTGACTTTCTGGCGACAGGAAAGGATGCGAAAAAAATATCGGAAAAGGTCGGGCAGACCATGGCTACAGTTACAGTAAAGACCCTGAGAGTCCGCAGTAAGGCATCCACCAATTCCAGAGTTCTAACCCTAATCCCCAAAGGGGACACCTATGAAGTATCTAAGGAAAAGGAAGACTGGGTAAAAATTAAAGTAGACGGTGATACCAGCGGGTATGTGTCTTCAGACTATGTGAAGCTGTCGAAGAAATATGAGGAAGCTGTATCCGTGAAAGAAGAAAAAGCAGCAATGTCTTTAATGGCTAAGGAAAGTACCGCAACAAACCGGGTTATGGCTGCTTCTACAGATGGATCGGATGATAATGACAATTCGAGTGTGGGCTCTTCCCTCAGAGAGAGGATTGTTGATTTTGCTATGAAGTTTGAAGGAAATCCCTATCGTTGGGGAGGTACAAGCCTGACAAACGGTGCAGACTGTTCCGGCTTTACCCAGTCGATATTCGAAAAATACGGGATTGACATTCCCAGAACCTCCAGAGAACAGGCTGCCAGCGGCAGACGCGTGAATATGGATGATTTAAGACCAGGTGACCTGATTTTCTACCGCAGGAACGGAACGATCAATCATGTTGCTCTTTATATCGGCAACGGTAAGGTGATTGGCGCGAAGAGTCCCAGTGAAGGTATCATGATCAAAAATTATAATTATCGTACACCATATAAAGCAGTATCCTATATCGGATAAGACAGTAACCATCTGTGACAGTTATGTTACAGATGGTTGTTTTTAATTATTATATTGAGACAGATACTTTTTATTTTGCGGAGGAGCATTGTTACGATCCACATGAAAAAGGAGCTGATATGCAGGGATTGTTATCCCTGTGTACCAGCTCCTTGCTATATTCTTTGTGTTTATTCTTCAGCTGTATCGTTTTTCTTCTTTCCTGCGAACTTACCAAGGAGTGTAACGATTATAGTAAGAATAAAAATTACGATGAAGATGGAAAGCATTCCCTTTCCCATAATCTCTAAAGCAGCTATTACATCTGCGTTCATGTCTTCCTCCATTCCTGCGCATATCTTAAGCGCCTGTTAACTATTGATTAGCCCGCCAAAATACTAAGTACAATTTTGATAACAACACCACCGGCAACAACGGATCCGATCTGACCGGATACATTCGCGCTGATCGCGTGCATCAGCAGGTGGTTGGAGGGGTCCTCAGCGATACCCATCTTCTGTACGACACGAGCTGACATAGGAAATGCAGAAATACCAGCCGCTCCTACCATAGGATTGATCTTGTTACCCTTCTTCAGGAACAGGTTCAGGAACTTCGCGAACAATACACCGCCAATGGTATCCATAACGAAAGCAACCAAACCGAGGCCCATAATCAGCAGAGTCTGTACGTTAACGAAGGCATCTGCCTGCATACTGAAAGCAATGGTGATACCAAGTAATAAGGTAATCAGGTTGGCCAGTGTATTCTGTGCTGTATCCGACAGACTTCCGAGCACACCGCATTCTCTGATTAAGTTACCGAACATTAAGAAACCAACCAGAGCAACGGACATAGGAGCAATCAGACCTGCGATAATGGTTACGATGATAGGGAACATAATCCTTGTAGACTTGGTAACAGAAGTCGGATTATAATTCATACGGATCAGACGTTCCTTCTTTGTGGTGACAAGCTTAATAGCGAAGGGTTGTACAATCGGAACCAATGCCATGTAGGAGTAGGCCGCGACTGCAATGGCACCCATATATTTTGAGTTGAGAATCTGCGATACCAAGATGGAAGTAGGACCGTCAGCCGCACCGATGATTCCGATGGAAGCCGCATCTGACAGATTAAATCCTAAAATTGTTGCCAGTACGATGGTAAAGAAAATACCGAACTGTGCTGCAGCGCCGAATAAGAACATCTTCGGATTGGATAACAGGGGGCCGAAGTCAATCATTGCACCGATACCGATGAATAACAGAATGGGTAATGCTTCTGAAGCATCAATGCCAACTTTGAACAGCCACTGAATAACTCCGTGAGTTTCTACGCTGCCATAAAGCACCTGATCTAATACACCTGATACGGGAAGGTTAACTAAAATAGCACCAAAGCCCATGGGAAGGAGCAGTGAAGGCTCGAAGCCCTTTTCAATTGCAAGATAGATTAAGACACATCCTACAACATACATAATGCACTGCTGCCAAGTAATTGCCATGATACCCGACAATAAGAAATCCATAAAATAAGTCCTCCTTAGCATGAATGGTCATTTTTCCTGTCGTATATCATGGCGAAAACGTACACAGACATAAAAGTATGAATATGCACGTTTTTCTAAGAGTCACAATATTCTTAAAGAAAATGACAAGTATATGAAATTGGTTTTATTTTAGCTCATTCGGATAGGTTGTGTCAATGCTGATTCAAAAGATTTTGTTCTGTTTTTGAGATTACAATTATATATTGAATCTTGAGTTATAATTTCGTGTGCCCTAAAGTAATTATAACGAAAGGGAAAATACGGTAATTGACAAAATGCACTAAAAAACGATTAATAATACGACAAAATATACAACATGTCATATGATTGTTAAAATATTAATAGCGACTATTGTACAAAATGATATAAATATGCGAAAGAATAGTTTGCTATTGCACAATTTATTCAAACGTGATAGTATTTTTTACAAAGCGAAATTTTTGCTGAATAAAATGAAAGGGAGATGAGCATTTTGAGTTTTGACGTATTGTTTTTCCAAATTGTTTCAATCGTAATTGCTGTTCTTGCATTTGGTGCTGCCTTCTGGCTTTACAAATGGGTAGAAAAGCAGCCCTCCTCCAATGCAAAGATTGCAGAGGTTAGTAAGTTGATCCGTAACGGGGCCAACACATTTTTGGCAAAAGAGTACAGAACCCTCTTGAAATTCTGTTCTGTCGTAGCTATTCTGATTTTAGTTTTTCTTCCCCAGCCGATCTGGAAGGGGAATATACTTGAGAACATAACCATGGCACTGGCTTACATATGCGGTACTGTCTTTTCCGGAATAGCAGGAAAGATTGGTATCAGTATTGCTACCATTGCCAACGTTAAGGCAGCCGAATCGGCAACGAAGGGGATTAAGCCCTCCTTTATGTCAGGCTTCCGCGGTGGTGCGGTTATGGGTATGGCAGTAGTAGGCTCCAGCTTACTTGGAGTTTCCTTAGTCCTTTTAATTACGAATAATACAACCGCATTGCTCGGCTTTTCCTTCGGAGCAAGCTCCATGGCACTTTTCGCTAAGGCAGGCGGCGGTATTTTTACAAAGACTGCAGATATCAGTGCCGATCTGGTTGGTAAGGTAGAACTCGGTATCCCGGAGGATGACCCGAGAAACCCCGCTGTTATCGCTGATAACGTAGGTGACAATGTAGGTGACGTTGCAGGTATGGGTGCTGACTTATTCGACTCCAACGTTGCATCCATGGCAGCAGCCCTGGTTATGGCTGTGTCTATTGATAAAGCCGCAGGCGGCACCATCAATGCGGCAACCGTATTCTGTTATGCAGCGATCGGTCTTCTTGCCTCCATCGTCGGTGTTATGACCGCACGTATGAAAGAGGGCGGAGAACCTACTACGGCATTAAACAGCAATACCTATGTTACAACTGCACTGTATGGCGTATTAACAGCAGTTGCAACTGTTGTATTCCACTTTGAATGGCGTATCTGGGGAGCAAGTGCCATCGGTCTGGTAGTCGGTGTGGTCATTGGTCTTGCCAGCGATTATTTCACGGACGACAGAAGACCTCCGGTTCATGCTGTGGCTAAGGCTTGTGAATCCGGCCCTGCATTTACCATTCTCTCCGGTATTTCCTATGGCTTAATGAGCGCATTGCCGTCCATGATCGGTATCGGTGTATCCGCTCTTGCAGCATATAAGATTTGTGAACCCC
Source organism: Bacillota bacterium (assembly GCA_023414985.1). Lineage (GTDB taxonomy): Bacteria > Bacillota > Clostridia > Lachnospirales > Lachnospiraceae > Mobilitalea. Next base: position 19,116 of record JAEZLY010000066.1, read on the forward strand.
TCGGCCCCGGCTATGCAATGTTCGGCATTGCTATGGCAGCGGTTGGTATGTTATCCATCGTCGGTATGATCATTTCCAATGATGCTTATGGCCCGATTGTAGATAATGCACGCGGTCTGGTTGAAATGGGTGACTTAGGAGATCAGGCACTCGAGATTACAGACTCCCTGGACAGTGCCGGTAATACGGTCAAGGCTGTTACCAAGGGCTTTGCGATTGGTGCTGCAGGTCTTACAGTTATCGCCCTGTTGGGTGCTTTCATGAGTGAGGTTAACGCTGCGGCAATTGATCTTGGAATGGTGAAAGAAGGAGTTAATTATATCACAGGCTTTGATATCATTAACCCTGTTGTATTCTTTGGCCTGCTGTTTGGTGCAGCTATTCCGGCATTATTCTCCGCTATGCTGATGCTCGGTGTTGACCGTAACGCTCAGCGTATGGTAGAAGAGATCCATCGTCAGTTCAGAGAAATCGTTGGTCTGAAGGAAGGTAAGGAAGGCGTTCATCCGGAATATGACAAATGTATCGAAATCGCTACTGTAGGTGCGATCAAGGAACTGATTCCGGCAGGTCTTATGACAATCATCGCTACTCTGGTGGTTGGCTTTATCGGCGGTGTACAGGCAATCGGCGGCTTCATCACCGGTAACATCGTCAGCGGTTTGCTGTTTGCTCTGTTCATGTCCAACTCCGGCGGACTTTGGGATAACACCAAGAAGTACATTGAGGCAGGCAATCACGGCGGCAAGAATTCGAACGCTCATAAATCCGGTGTTGTCGGTGATACGGTAGGCGATCCGTTTAAGGATACTGCAGGACCCTCCATCAATACACAGATTACCGTTGTTTCGCTGGTGGCTTCATTGACAGCTACGATTTTCTTAAGCTTCTCACTGTTCGGTTAATGATATGAAATAAAGATAAGGAGGTGTTGAAAAACACCTCCTTTTTTAGCTGAAATATTAATTCTATATGGAGTGCTGCAGATAATGTGTTCTGCTAAAATATTCAAAAAAATCTTAAATATTTAAGCCCTTTCAACTTGCCTGGTTATTGTCATGGCTGGGATAATGTAGTATAATAAACCCGTACTACCATATATGGTAGATAATGCTAGTGAGAAACAAAAGAGGAACTTTACGTACCACGGAGGGCATGTAATGAAGAAGAAGCTTCTTTCTATAGGATTATGTATTGTATGGATGGTCATGCTTACCGGCTGCGGAAAGGCCGGAGAATTTTATGCGGATGGGAAGAAGAGCTTTCATAATGGAAACTACGAAGAAGCGGCAGCTTCTTTTAAAACAGCGGTTGAAAAAAATCCGAATCGGGCAGAATATTACATAGATTATGGTCTGGCTTTGATTAAACTCAGCAGATATGAGGAGGCACTGGCAGAATTTGACCGTGCCTATGTCAATAAAGAAATCCTCATTGTAAAGAGGAATAATAAAAGAGTATTTCGAGGCAGAGGTATCGCATATTATTATATGGCCGAATATGAGAAAGCCATTGAGTCGTTTGACCAGGCACTTCAGATCAACGAATTATCCGATTTGGATCAGGACATCCTCCAATATGTCGGAAGCGCTCAGATGTCTGTGGGATTTTATGACAAGGCTGTAAAGACCTATACCAAGCTGATGAAAAATGATAAGAAATATGCGTCAGCCTACAGCAGTCGGGCACTTTGTTACCGCTACCTCGGAGAATATGATAAGAGTCTCAAGGATTATGATAAGGCAATTGCACTGGAACCCAGGCAGTACGGTCATTATTTCGGCAAATATTATCTTCTGGCAGAACGCGGTGATACCGCCGCTGCGGAAGCTGTGCTTACAAAAGCAGCAGGGATAGAGGTTAAGACAGAAGAAGATAAGTACCAGCTTGCGAAGGTGCATTATTATCAGGAAGAATATGATCAGGCACTTGCAGAACTGAATGATGGCTTTGCGGACGGATTTTTAGAAGCTTATTACTACATTGGTGAGATATACCGTATTAAGAAGGACTATCCGAAGGCAATCTATTACTATGAGAATTATATGAAGGAAGATGGTCTGTTATCCCCGAATGTCTATAATCAGGTTGCTGTCTGTGAGATAAAGGGCGGGGATTATGAAGCTGCGTTGAAGTACCTGGAGAAAGGGATAGCGCTTCACAATGCCGGTATACAGAAGATCTTACTCAGAAATGAGATGATTACCTATGAACACCTTGGCAATTATAAGAAGGCGAAGGAAATAACCGAAGAATACCTAAGCCTTTATCCAGGGGACGAAGAAGCACTGAAGGAAGCTGAATTCATAGATACAAGGCTGATGAGTGCAGTAATACCGGCAGTGGAATAGAAGACATAAGGTATGGGAGGAAGACTATGGCAGAATTATACGAGATAAAGGAACAGGAAGAGCGGTTTGTCCTGGTTGGAGTTGCTTCCTCAGACAGTGATGATACGGTACGCTCCCTCGATGAACTGGAGGAGCTTGCGACTACGGCAGGAGCTGTTACTGTAGGAAAGATTATTCAGAATCGGGAAAGCATCCACCCCGGTACTTATATCGGAAAAGGGAAGATTGACGAGGTTCGAGAGCTTGCGATACAGATGAATGCGACAGGAGTGGTATGTGATGACGAGCTGTCACCTGCCCAGTTGAAAAACTTAGAGAATGCTCTGCAGATGAAGGTTTTGGACAGAACCGTCATCATTCTGGATATTTTCGCTGACCATGCCTCCACCAGAGAAGGAAAGATACAGGTAGAGCTGGCACAGCTTCGTTATCGATCGACACGACTGATCGGTCTTCGTAATTCTTTATCCAGACTGGGCGGTGGGATAGGCACCAGAGGTCCCGGTGAGAAGAAGCTGGAGATGGACCGCCGTCTGATCAGAGAAAGAATTACCCAGCTGCGTAAGGAACTGGAGGAGGTTAAGCAGAATCGGGAGACCGGAAGGACCTTGCGGAATCGCAATCAGATTCCGGTAGTTGCCATCGTGGGCTATACAAATGCTGGAAAGTCTACACTGCTTAATTATTTGACCAATGCAGGTGTCCTGGAAGAAGACAAGCTTTTTGCGACCCTGGATCCGACCACCAGAAACTTAACGTTGGAAAGCGGACAGCAGATTTTACTGACAGATACAGTCGGCTTTATCAGAAAGCTGCCCCATCATCTGATCGAATCCTTCCGAAGCACTCTGGAGGAAGCCAAATATGCGGATATCATTCTTCATGTGGTAGATGCCTCCAATCCGGATGTGGACAGTCAGATGCATATTGTATACGATACGTTGAATAAATTGGGGATTCAGGATAAAGTGATCATCACCGCTTTGAATAAGCAGGACAAGGAAGGTGCTGATCAGGTCATCAGGGATTTCAAGGCAGATTATACAGTGAAGATATCAGCCAAGACCGGGAGTGAAGTAGATACGCTTCTGGAACAGATCGAGAAGATACTGAACGAGCGCAAGATCCTGATTGAAAAAGTATTTTCCTATCAGGACGCTGGAAAGATACAGACCATTCGCAAATACGGCCAGCTTCTGGAGGAAGAATACCAGCAGGAAGGAATTTATGTCCGGGCTTATGTTCCCAAGGAGATCTATCAGAGTCTTTAATCGCTTTTTTATGGGATTTATTACCGTTTTATCGGCTATTTAAAACAGATAATTAATAGGTCTATATTACTATTTATAATACTAGATATAGTGTCGTAATAAAAATTACAACATATATCTAGTATTTTTTTATTGACGGAATTCTCATTTTCTGGTAGTATTATTTTATGAGATATGCGGGCATCGCAACGATGTGAGAACGGGAAGGGAGACAGTTACATATGATTAACGTTATCAAAAGAGACGGTCAGGTTGCCGAATTCAACCTCAGTAAAATCAGTGAAGCTATTACCAAAGCCTTTAAAGCTACCGAGAAGTTCTATACAGAAGAAATTATCAGCTTATTAGCACTTCGTGTAACCTCCGATTTTCAGAAAAAAATCAAGGATGAAACCATACATGTGGAAGACATTCAGGATAGTGTAGAAAATGTATTGGAGCAAACCGGTTATACCGATGTGGCAAAGGCATACATCCTGTACCGTAAAAATAGAGAGAAAATCCGTAATATGAAATCCACAATCCTGGACTACAAGGAGATTGTGAACAATTACGTGAATGAAGAGGATTGGAGAGTAAAGGAGAACTCTACTGTTACCTATTCCGTCGGCGGACTGATTCTCCACAACTCCGGTGCGATTACCGCAAACTACTGGTTATCTGAGGTTTATGATGAAGAGATCGCAAATGCTCATCGTAATGCCGACATCCATTTACATGACCTGGCTATGCTCACTGGATATTGTGCCGGCTGGTCTTTAAAGCAGCTGATCAAAGAAGGCTTAGGCGGAATTCCCGGTAAGATCACCTCCTCCCCTGCCAGCCATCTTTCCACCCTGTGTAACCAGATGGTTAATTTCCTTGGTATTATGCAGAATGAATGGGCAGGAGCTCAGGCTTTCTCCTCCTTTGATACCTATCTTGCACCCTTCGTAAAGATCGATAACTTGACTTATAAAGAAGTAAAGCAGTGCATCCAGTCCTTTGTCTATGGCGTAAATACTCCGAGCCGCTGGGGCACCCAGGCACCCTTCTCCAATATCACCTTGGATTGGACCGTACCAAACGATCTTGCAGAGCTGCCCTGTATTATCGGCGGCAAGGAAGTGGATTTTAAATATAAAGATTGTAAGAAAGAGATGGATATGGTGAACAAGGCCTTCATCGAGATTATGATTGAGGGCGATGCCAACGGCAGAGGATTCCAGTATCCGATTCCCACTTATTCCATTACAAAGGATTTTGACTGGTCCGATACGGAGAATAATCGTCTGTTATTTGAGATGACCGCAAAATATGGCACACCTTATTTCTCTAATTATATTAATAGTGATATGGAACCCAGTGATGTTCGTTCCATGTGCTGCAGACTTCGTCTGGACCTTCGTGAACTTCGTAAAAAGACCGGCGGCTTCTTTGGTTCCGGTGAAAGCACAGGCAGCGTAGGTGTAGTAACGATTAACATGCCTCGTATTGCGTATCTTGCAGCTGATGAGAAGGATTTCTTCCTGCGTCTTGACCGTATGATGGATATTTCCGCCCGCTCCCTGCATGTGAAGAGAGGCGTTATCACAAAGCTTCTGAAAGAAGGTCTTTATCCTTATACGAAGCGTTATCTGGGATCCTTCGACAGTCATTTCTCTACGATCGGTCTGATTGGTATGAACGAAGTCGGACTGAATGCAAATTGGCTCGGTGAGGATATGACTCATAAGAAAACCAAGGAGTTTACCATTAAGACTCTGAATCATATGAGAGAACGTCTCTCCGATTACCAGGAGAAATACGGAGATCTTTACAATCTGGAGGCAACCCCTGCTGAATCCACGACCTATCGTCTTGCAAAGGCAGACAAGAAGCGCTGGCCTGAGATCAGGACTGCAGGCAAGGAAGGGGATACTCCTTACTATACCAACAGCTCCCATCTTCCGGTTGGATATACCGAGGATATTTTTGAAGCACTGGATATTCAGGATGAGCTTCAGACGCTTTATACCTCCGGTACCGTATTCCATGCCTTCTTAGGGGAGAAGCTTCCCGACTGGCAGGCGGCTGCTAAGCTTGTAAAGACGATTTCCGAAAATTATAAGCTTCCTTATTATACGATGTCTCCTACCTATTCCGTATGCAAGGCACACGGCTATCTGCCCGGAGAGCAGTTCACCTGCCCTCATTGTGGTGAGAAGGCAGAGGTATACAGCCGTATCACAGGCTACTATCGTCCGGTTCAGAACTGGAACGAAGGGAAAGCACAGGAATATAAGAATAGAAGGATCTATAATATTGAGCGCTCCAGAGAGCTGCATCAGGATTTAAACGGGAGCAGAAGGGACTCCGAGAAGGAACAAAGTACCGGTATGGAAGACGGATTGTATCTGTTTACCACTAAGACCTGTCCGAATTGCCGCGCAGCAAAAGAGTACTTGAAGGAATTCAGTTATGCGGTTGTCGATGCAGAGGAGAATGCAGAGCTGGCGAAGGAATTCGGAGTGATGCAGGCTCCTACCCTGATTGAGATCAAGGAAGGCTCAGCTAAAAAAATCGTGAATGCCTCCAACATTAAGCGTTATGCGGAGGAGCAGTTGATTTGCTGCAAGTAAGAACTCAGGCTTTTTTATTACCAAATAATTTCATAGATGACACAGGAAGGAGTCCGTGCCGTACCATCGGTGCGGGCTCTTTCTGTATAAATTATGTGTTGCCTTGACCTGACAGATAAGGTAAAATAGTTTATTGAAGAGCGGCCGGTTATGTGGGAAGCTTAAGGAGAATATTACCCGGGAGGAAACAATCAATGAGCTTAGCAGATAACATATTTATTGAGATGTGCAAAGACATATTGGAAAACGGAGTCAGCACGGAGGGAGAAAAGGTCAGACCGAAATGGGACGATGGCTCCTTTGCCTATACCATCAAGAGATTCGGGGTGGTCAACCGGTACGATTTATCGAAGGAATTTCCTGCCATGACTCTGCGGAAGACAGCAATTAAAAGCTGTATTGATGAGCTTTTGTGGATCTGGCAGAAGAAGTCCAATAATATAAATGATTTAAGCAGTCATATCTGGGATGCCTGGGCAGATGAGAATGGATCCATCGGAAAAGCCTACGGCTATCAGATGAGTGTGAAGCATAGTTATAAAGAAGGTGAGATGGATCAGGTAGACCGTGTCATCTATGATTTAAAGAATAATCCCTACAGCAGGAGAATTATGACGAACATCTATGTTCATCAGGACCTCCATGAGATGAGACTTTATCCCTGTGCTTACAGTATGACCTTTAATGTAACCAAGAAAAAAGACAGCGAGAAGCTGGTGCTGAATGCTATCTTAAATCAGCGATCCAACGATGTCCTGGCAGCCAACAGCTGGAATGTATGCCAGTATGCGGTTCTGGTTCATATGCTTGCGCAAGTCTGCGGCTATGAGGTGGGTGAGCTGGTGCATGTCATCGCAGATGCCCATATCTATGACAGACATATACCGATCATCAAAGAACTGATTGCGCGTCCCACCTACCCGGCTCCGAAATTCTGGATGAATCCCGAGGTGAAGGACTTCTATCAGTTTAAGGTGGAGGATTTTGATTTACTTGATTATCAGTATGGCCCGAAGGTGGACATACCCGTAGCAGTGTGAAAGGTGGTACTTACGATGAATTTAATCGTTGCAGTTGATAGTAATTGGGCAATCGGATTCCAGAACAAGCTTCTGGTCAGTATTCCTGCTGATATGCGTTTCTTTCGGGATGTTACCATGGGCAAGGTGGTCATCATGGGAAAGAATACTCTGGAGAGCTTTCCGGGTGGTCAGCCGCTCAAGAACAGGACGAATATCGTCATTGCTCTTGAGAAGGATTATAAGGTAAAGGATGCAATCGTGGTTTACAGTATCGAGGAGGCGCTTGAGCTTGCGAATAACTATAGATCCGAAGATATCTATATCATCGGCGGGGCAAGCATTTACCGGCAGATGCTGCCATACTGCGATGTGGCTCATATAACGAAGATTGATTTCGCTTATCAGGCAGATACCTATTTCCCTAATCTGGATCAGATGGAGGATTGGGTACTTGCTGAGGAGACAGAGGAGCAGACCTATTACGATCTGGCCTATACCTTCTGCAGGTATGAAAGGCGAAAGTAGCCTGCGAGATGATCAGGCAGGATCACAATTTCTGATTTTGGAAGGTTTTGATAAAAAACTCTTGAAAAATTGAAAAAGGAAGACTACTATTAAGGGTATAATTTT